>SDNZ01000203.1 GCA_004524565.1 Candidatus Thorarchaeota archaeon | reverse complement strand
ACCTCAACAACAGACCAAAGCCAAGGAGGTCTGTATCTTTGGTTCTTACAAAGGGATTCCACAAGTGTATTGCTTTGAATATTTACAGGATTAAGCGAAACTGTTGATACACCAGCACGAATGGCGTCACTTACAGTTTTTTGTGCGTCGAGTAATGCATCTCGTTCAGTAAGAAATGGTGGTTTCAGGAGGATATACGCCCGTGTTCCTATATCGAATTTCTTCCCAAGTTCGACTGCTTTTTTGAAATCTGCAAAATTAAAATTCTTGTTGATACACAGAGTGCGGATGAGGTCATCACTACTCTCAAGACCCATCGCCAGTTCTATAACCTGTTCAGAGAGTATCGAGCGCACTTCTTCAAGAATCAGTTCCTGAACGTATTCTGGTCTAGATTCTAAGACGACTTCTTTGATTCGTTTGTCGTTTGCGATCTCTGTAAGTATTTTATTTCGCGCTTCTACAGGAATCTCTTCCACATCCAGAAAACTGCCACTAGTGTATATCTTCACAGAAATTGGTAATGCTGCATTTTCCACCTTCTTCATTGCTTCTAAAAATTGGTTGAGTAGTTCATCAGAGGAAGGATTTACGCTTGTTCCGTCAAGAAGATAGCTACACATTGTGCAGCCGCCTTCACTACTCCGTGCATGAGCGCAACCTTCTGTTGAAAGAACAATCGACAAAGCAGTACCAGTTTCAGTTCCAATTCTTGCTTGTATTGCCCAAGCAGCTGCTGGTTTGTTTGGATTCTTAGCGCGTCTCTTGATTACTGAAACACCTCGAGAGTTTGCTGTCGCATTCTTCACCAAGGATTGCATCTCTTCTAGTACATCAGCCATCATTCTTCCTCCAATTTGTGGCGTAGTGAAACTGCACGCCCTCTATTCAGTTCGCACATTTCACGTCCTGACATTTCGCTTTTGCCAACTGCAATGACCTTGTCATCGTTGTTTATTATGATAACTTCATCTCCAGGGCGAATTTGAGGGTCTGCTTCAGTAATACCCACCGCAAAGATAGACCCTCCTTTAACTTGTGAAACATCCAATCGAACCCAGTATTGGTTTAAAGGAGCGAGAAGTCTACCTCCACTCAATGTCAGTGAGATTGAACCCGTATCTGCTATGAAGGAGCAGATTTGATCCTTATCGATTCGACACACTATCTGTCTATACGGCTTTCCACCGAGCTTAGCATTTTCAGGGACCAGCAACTTACCAGCTCCAGAACCAAATTGGAAATCAGCAGTTGCCCTAAGTATCTCCTCTAGTTGCCTTGGAGGTATATCCTTTAGCTGTAGGACATCCCTGAGATCAGTTAATGTTTCAGATAGTGCTTGACGAGATTCCCAGCTAGAAGCAGAAGCTTCAGGAGTTGTATAGATGATGCTCTGTGAGACCTTAGATTCAGCAGCCCTCACAATCCCAAGATAACCTCCTGATACATGTGCTACCACAGTAGCTTCAGGATTGATTTTACTTAGATATGTGACGAGTGCATCTGCTCCAAGTTCAGTTTCTTCAGCATCCCAATCACCAGTGACGGGAATATCATAATTTGCGGCTGGAAAGACTCGTTCTAGTTCTCTTGGTACTACTCCGAGAGGCGAAGTGAGAATTACCTGAGCAACACTTCCCGCCGTCCTTCCCAGGGAACTCTCTATTGTTTCTGTAAATCTTCGATGGGATTTAGAGTCGGAATATGGTTTCTTTGCGGAACAAGGAAGTAAAAGCACGATCTGCTTTCCAGATGGTGGAGAATAGCGAGATTCTAGATACTCGCGATAGCGTCTAACTACTGGGGAGTTGTATGATTCAGGACCAATAAGAGGGACAATATCTGCCCCATTTGTTGGGGTAAATTCCTCGATATACGGATAGAGTTGTTTGTCCACTTGCCTGAGGAGAGAGGCATGACTGGGACTGACATGTGTCATTGATTCAACCAGCCATCGTAAACGCCCTGATTGCAGTGCATGTGTAGATTCGGATAGAATTGCATTGTAGATATCCAGGTTATGATTATAGAGTGCCTGAATAAGCTCTGCCCCATTCTTGTTCTCAATAGTATCACATGCTGGACATGAACAGAATCTATGAGGTGCCCCTGATTCTATGTGTTCAGAGTCGTTGTGCCAAAGCCGAATACCACTAGCTGCAGCTTGATATGCGTAGCCAGTATCAATGATATCAAACCCAGTGTAGTAAAGAAGAGGTATCATGCTGGGATGGATTTTACCCAGAGCAATGGTTAGCCAAGATGTAGGTAGAGTGCTTCTAAGAGCGATTGATTCAAAATCTGTAGATCCGATAAGTTCGTCAAACAAGAACGCAGCTGAACGGATTCCGTTGGAATGAAACGAATCTATGATATCTTTGAATTCTTCAATATTGAGGTTCTCTGGGACCCTTAAAATTAAGCGTGAAGGATCTAAATTTTCTTTACTCTTTTCAATCATCTCAAGCTGATAGCGAAGCAGTAAGGTGCTAGCGGGATTATCTAATGATGAGAATGAAACAAGTGAAGGTAGCAGTACTGGATCCGAATTCTCTACTACAGTATTATTTAGTTCATCAGGTGTTGTGTTGAAAGGAATTGCCACTATACTGGGAGTTGGTGATGTCAAGTCCCTACCCATGTATCGGTACTGAAGAATCTGTTTTCTTTTTGAATCGGGACCAGTGAGAAGAGGTGTCGGGAATATTTCATCACCGATGATGTATTCTCCAATTCTAGCTGGACCATCATGTCCTCGACCAACTCTAAACTCCGTCATTCTCTTCAACTCCATTCTAGACAAGGGGTTCATACCCAGCATATCCCTCTGTATCTACTGTGGTCTCAACCTTAGAGAGAATCAGTTCCACACTCTCAAGAGCTCCTATCTTGTAGAGGGGACTATTGTTGTTTCCACAATAATAGGAGTAGGTACATAGAGGACAGCCATCAACTGTATTGCAGTCGCACTTCTCCAGTATTGTTTTTGTTCTTCTAAATGCCTCATCTAGTTTTCCAAAGAGCAGTCGCGATGCCCCATTACCTCCAGGACTCCCATCGTAGACAAAGATGATACCCGAATCACCCATCGATACACCACCAATCTCGCGAGTTCCACCACCAGTGAGCATATCACTAGATTCTATGAGCACATGCTCTAAAGCATGGAAGGATCCCCCGTACAATCCACTTGGCGTCATTTGGGGACCTCCTATTGTGGAGTATTTCCCAGAAACATACTCATTGACGGACTTCACTGGTTCTGGTGCAGTAATTGCAAACCCGCGTGTCTGATATGTGTAAATCAAAGGAGTGGTCAGATCTTCACGCCCAGTCACCCTTCCACTTCGAGTCTCTTTCTTGACGAATCCAAAGACGGTTTGAGTCATTTCTAATGTACAATAGACTGCGTTTAGTCCGAGTATTTTACTTCGTTCCACAATGTCAATTATCTTTGGCATTGTAGAATAGAGTGGCTTTGTGTGAATACTCCTATCTTTGTAGGGAACTACCGTCGCTCTTCCAAGGCCTGGAGTGTACTTGAAGTCAACGGACATGTAGTTCTTCCCTCCGTGTAAATAGATAGCCCCAGGATGCAGTTCTTGAGCTGCCATAGGCATTGAACGTTCACCGAGACCCTTCTTATCAAGACGGATTTGTACTGTATCCCCAATCCCTCGAATGCTGTAGCCCCGCCATGATTTTCTCGCACTATCAGCATCAACAACTCGAACACAACCATCATCGTCAATTCTAACTAGGTCATCCTCTTCTAGTTTCTCAAAGATTGGTTTGTGTCTCTCAAATTGGGAAACCTTGAGCTTGCCACCCATAGCTGCAGCAATCAATTGGTAGTACCCAACAACCTCATTCTCGGGTTCCATGTATGCCGCATCAATATCAGTGAAGTATTTCTCCGGGTCATACCGATAGAACGAGGATATCGGATCCTTTTCTCTGAGTGCGAGGATTGCTACACTCTCCTGACCCTTGCGACCTGCACGTCCAATTCGTTGTGTTAATCGAGTGATCGATACGATCATACTAACGACGCTATTGAGGTCTCCAATATCTATTCCAAGCTCAAGAGTAGGAGTTGAAACAATGACTGGCAATTTCCCAGCCCTAAAATCATCTTCAACATTACCCCTGTATTTCTTTGATAGACCAGCCCGATGGACCATTGATTTGACACCAACATCGTTAAGGAGGATGTTCAGAACTTCTGCTTCTGAATGTGTGTTTCCAAAGACAAGTGTCTTGAAATCACCTACTTGAAGCATAGACACCAAGTCCACAATCATGCTGTATTTACTTCTCATACCAGGATAGTACATCAGGAAGTGGACTGGACCACGCTTTGCGGTCTTTGACTCGATGAGTTCAACATCAGTATCGAAAAGCATCTCTGCAAATTCTTTGGGATT
>SDNZ01000202.1 GCA_004524565.1 Candidatus Thorarchaeota archaeon | reverse complement strand
GCTCTGCTATGCTCAACAGAGCTTCGAACTATGTGAATTAATTCAGCATACTGACTTTTAGGATCTCCACCTTTAATCACATAGTGTGTTGCTCCTAAATTGAGAGCTTGTATAGCGATTTCTTCTCTCCCCTTTCCTGTAAAGATGATAAAGGGGATATGCTCATCCCGAGAGCGGATTCTTGCAAGGAATTCAAGACCATCGATTATGGGCATCTGATAATCGCTGATAATCGCGTCGAATGATTTGAAAGCAAGTATGTCAAGAGCCTTTGATGCTGAACTGGCAGTAGTAATCTCAAAATCAGTTGCGTCCCGTTCCATATACGCACTACCTACTTCAAGTAGAGGTTCATTATCGTCAACCAGTAGAACGCGTATTTTCATTGAAGTTCCTCGCTAGGCTAAAGCTCACAGGAGTCTTATGTTAAACAGTTATGTTTTGAAGGTTCCTTGGTTCTATGGTGTGACAATTTCAATATCGTTATCACTTTGTGCTCCAATCCCAATCTCAACCGCTCTTCGAATCTGAGGTATTTCCCAAACATCCATTCCAAGTTTGTTCTTCGCATTGCAACATTGAATTGTTCGGACACCTTCAACATCGATTGCTACCATATCTCCACTAGCAAGAATAAGATTCGGAGTTGAGCATTGACCAGAAGCAGGTCCTCCAGTAATGAAACATGTCCGAGCATCCATCACGATAAGGTCAGGATTGAAGTATGATGCAAGGTCAGCAATCTTTGGCTCCAAATTCTTCATGTGCATACGAATTCGTTCTCTATGTTTTATCCACCCCACGAAGAGCTTCATACTCCCGGTATATCGCGCCAGAAAATGTGTTTTAAGACAAGGAGCTAGGACAAGTTTTCCCCTAGCGAGAAGAGGTTCCCCTATAGAAGCACTCTTGATGTACTTTCCACTGGGAATATCGACCTTCATCCATTTATGTTCATCCAAAAAAATGAGTTCAGCATCTAACTCGTTGGCAACTGAAGTCAATCCCACGGTATCTGAAACTTTCCGTGCTGAGAGACGCATTGTTGAGCTCTCAATGATTTTCAATTTTCCCGCACCAGCATCAAGTAGTAATTCGCCTAGATCTTTGATAAACATCGGGTCGCTTGATGCTGGATATGGGTCCGCAGTGTTAAGATTTGGTTTGATAGTAACAATGTCATCTTGTAAGATTACTTTGTCAAAACCGCCTATCAAATCTACAGCAGTTCTGATAGCACTTTTCAGATTTTCACCTACTGGAATTTTACTTACAAGGAACTTACCATCTCGAATGTATGGTGAAGAAGAGTTCATTATAATTCAATCCTAAGTAATGTCAAAGAAATAAACTAGCTGATAGATGAAATAAATGCAAATTTCCGCAAGAACCATAAGCCTTCAGAATTGGGAATTAAATAGGGAGAGTATCGCATATGTCAGAAAATCAGAGTTCTATTGGACTGCTAATTCCAATTGTCGTATTACTTATTGTCATGTTTGGCACTGGAGTCCCTTGGTTGCTTATTCCAATCATCATACTCTCAATCATTCTGCTTTCAGGAAGATCAGAAGACCGAAAAATCAAGAAACGAGAACAGGAGATTATTCATCGGAAAATTCCAGAATCAGGAACTTATTCATCAGGATATTCTCCAGAACCAGTAGTTGAAGAAGCAAAACCAATCTATGATCAAAAGAAACGAAAGGAGGAAGGAGTCACTTGTGGAACATTCATTCCAATCATCATCATAGGATGGTTATATCTGCAAACATATTCTTGGGTTTTTCTGATTCCTCTCTTCATCCTTGTTGTTGCGTTATTTGAAACTCTGTACAATCAATTTAGAGGAAAATCCGAGGTCAGGGAAGAACTCCGGAAAAAACCAGCAGGTTCCATCAGTGATATTTCAGATAGAACAGGTCTTCCAGAACAAAAGGTTAGACAACATATTGTCACTGAGAAGCGGAGTGGTTCAACCGATATCTGGTTTGATCCATCCTCAGGTGAAATGATAAGTGCACCAAATCGTACAGTTGATGAACCAGTAGACAAGAAGGTAGGTTGCACTTACTGCGGATTTGCTCTGAAACCCGATGACAGATTCTGTCCATTCTGTGGTGCTCCAATCCGAGCTTAGTTTCATTCCTTCTTCCGTTTTGGAATTAGGAATCCCACACGGTCTCTGTAGTCAAGGTATGGTTGACCATAGCGAACTATGAGGTCTCGTTCTTCAGCCCAGCACATTATGTAGAAGATTGGAATCCATATGAACGAGTAAAGAACTAAAAACGGTGAATTGAACCAGAATGCAAAAGGGAACCAAAGAACTGCTTCACCGATTGCTTGGGGATGTCTGATTTTATCGTAGATACCAGTATACAACGTATGCTCCTTCTTTGGTTCAAGGGTCTCTTCACCAGCATCACGCATTCCCTTGACCATCAAGTAACCACTTGGAATAATGATCACAGATGCAATGATGAAAGAGAATAGGTAATCCCAGGGGAGGAATAGGGGAAGACCAAGCGGGAGAGGATAGAAAATATAGAGGATATAATTGAAAATGGTAATCCCTTCAAATGACCCAGCAATCAATCTGTAAGTCTTGCACTTCGGATATGCATTGTCCCCCATCGTTTTCTCTAGTTGAGCAGGACTTACGCTCTTGATGTAGAAGTAAAGAAACAGGAATGTAGACACCACAAGCACTAGGAAATTCAGCCATTCTATCAAAGGAACCACTAATTCTTCAATACTATCTGAGAATATAAGCTCACGCGGTCTTCGAAACGTAAAGTACGGGAGAGCCCGTATAAATGTAGAAATCTTTTACCGGTGCCGTGGGGTTAATATTCTCTTAAATATCGTTAACAATATGCTTGATGATTTAGAACAACTATTCGTTGATGTTGTAGAACGAGTTGTACCATGCGTTGTGAGCGTGTCAACAACCAGGTTAGCAAGAACTCAGCTTTCAAGAGTTGTACCTGTAAAGGGGCAGGGTTCAGGTGTTATTCTTACTGATACAGGTTACATAGTTAGCAATGCCCATGTGATAGAAGGTGCTCGAGATGTAGAGGTCACTTTACATGATGGACAGACCTTCAAAGCAGTCGTAGTTGGAGAGTCGAAGGTAAGAGACCTTGCTATCCTTAAGATTGAAGCTGAGAAGCTAGTACCTATTGAGATGGGTAGTTCAGAATCGCTCAAAGTAGGGCAATTCGCAATTGCAATAGGAAACCCACTGGGACTCGGTTCCACCGTGACCTTTGGTATGGTCAGTGCAGTCGACAGAACAATTCAGAGCCAACGAACCTTCCTTGAAGGTCTCATCCAAACCTCAGCGCAGATCAATCCAGGAAATAGTGGAGGAGCATTAGTTGACTCTCAAGGTAAGTTGATAGGAGTTCCTACTGCCATGATTCCTTGGAGTCAAGGAATTGGATTTGCGATTGCTGTTGATACATTGAAGGGTATCTTCGATGAACTTGTTGAAACAGGCACTGTCAAGACTCCTTGGATGGGAATAGTGGGAGTTACTCTGAATCGAGGACTAGCAGAGCATTACAAACTTGCTGTGGATAAAGGAGCTCTTCTTCTTGAAGTTCCACGCGGACCTTCCAGATCTGCTGGTCTCCAACCAGGAGATGTCATAGTACTTATGGATGACAAAGAAATTGCTGGTATGGATGACCTTCGTAGAAGAATCCTAAAAGGAAGAGTGGGCGACAAGATCAAAGTGTCTATCCGAAGAAATGGCGATACATTCGAAGCTTATATCGAGTTGACCCATGCACCTGCGTAATTTAGAATCCCATAACCACCAAGACAATTCCTGTAAGGGTAAGCGCGACTCCAACCAAAGCAAGAGGAGTCACTTTCTCCTTCAGTATGAACACAGAAACGGGTATTGCAAAGAGAGGCGCAGTTGAAGCAATCACAGACATAATAGCTGCGCCAACCATTGCCACAGCTCCCACATACAGAATACTTCCTAGAGCCATTCCAAAGAATCCTGCAATAATAACTCGGATTGTTGCATTCCTTGTTGGCCAAGGCATACCTTGTTGACGTGCAACCGCAAACATTGGAACAAAGGCTATTGAACCAAATACGATACGAACGAAGCTTCCTCCGATTATGTCGACACCTTCAATTCCAACTTGAAGAAGAGTCGTACCTACAGCATAGAGTACAGCAGTCACTAAGGCTCCCGCTAAACCCCATAGATCAAGACGCCGTTTGGACTTTTCTCCGGCAATATCTTCCACTTGTTCTTGATTTCTATTCTGTTCGTTAGAAATCATAATTACTCCAGCAACAGCAACGATAGCACCTAGTAGACGAGTCAATACAGGAGGTTCTCCTAGAAAAATGACTGTAAGAAAATATGTCATTATTGGAAATGACATGGCTATTGGAAACGCGT
>SDNZ01000201.1 GCA_004524565.1 Candidatus Thorarchaeota archaeon | reverse complement strand
AGTCACTTCAATTCTAGTAGCTTCAGCACCAATGATAACAGCTCCACTTTCAGCTGTCTATCTGAATGAGGATGTAAACAAATACGTAGCCTTTGGCACACTATTTACGATAGTTGGCATTTTTCTTGTAGTCTTTGTTTAATGAGAATGGAGTCTGCAAAAGTCTTTATTTCTTGACGAGAGGCAGGACATAGAGAAAAAGAGCACAGAAACTCTGACATAAAGAAACGAGAAAGGGAGAAATTACAAGCGTGATTGAAAATCCATTCGATTTAGTGATTAATTCTGTTAATTATCTATTGCTCATAATTATTATAATTTGTGCGTGCGCTGCAGTTTCAAAATCCGAAGAATCGCAAAAGAAAGAGCGAGATACTAAATTTGAGAGTCTCCCGCCATACATCAGGAAAGAATTATCACGCACTGCGACAATTAAGGAACAAAGAGATAGTTATTCCTCTACTGGAATGAGTGGCTACATAAGACCCATTCCTGGTGTAGCAGGTTCACTCACCGCAGTTAAACAACCTTCAGCAAAACCTGATCAAAAAGTAAAAGCTTTGCGAGGAGGTGAGTTCATAGGAAATAGAATGAGATTCAAGGTTAAGGTACTAAATGAGTCTCAGTTTACCATCACAGATGTAAAGGTCTTCCTTATATCATATCCTAGAGCTGCTCTACGTCTAGATAGCGAGGATGATGATGTTCAATTTCCTAAAATAGAACCATCAGGGTATAGAAGCCCTTCGTTTGACTTTCTCCCCACTCAAGATTGTGTAAGAGGAGAGATTGTAGCAGGTGTGTCCTATCTGGATGAGAGAGGGCAACCACATCTTCTGAACACAAAACCATTTATTATACGATCTGTCTGTGATTTGCTACTACCTGACCAAATCAGTCCAAGTGATTTTGAGCTCAAACTAAAAGAGATGAATTGTGGTGAGATTGTAGTCAAGGTCACGGAGTGGACTCCTGAAGAAATGCATGAAAAAGTTCTGAGGATTTTGGAGGAGTCAAATTTCTATGAAGTTGATAGCTCTAATAGCTTAGAGGATAATGTCTATCAGGCTACGATATCTGGTAATGCAAAAGGAAAATATACAGGCAAGAGTGTTGCTACAAAGGTCTTGATATCTGGCATCTCGCATGAGAGAGGAGCTAGCTGCACTATCCAGGTGTCTGGAGAGGATCAAGCGATGATACTTCCAGCAATCGATGACTTACGTGAACGACTTAGTGCATGGCTATGCCCAATGTGCGGATCATCACTAACAATAAAGAATGTGGAAGACCTTAGGACAGGAAAAATAATAATCTGTCCATTTTGTGGAGTGTCGATAGGAAGGTGAGATCATTATCAGCTCAATCGATTAATATGCTTTCGCGATAGATAAGGAAAAGAGAAGAGTAAGCAGAGCACGATTACTCCACACTGATACTAATGGATGAGTAATTTGACAACAATGAAAACATTTCCGGACACTGTAAGATTCTCCTTGACTTGGAGACCCTATCAAGCAAGAGTATTGAAAGAACTTGAGGAATATCTAGAAGATGACAAGCTACATATAGTTGCTGCTCCAGGCTCTGGAAAGACTGTTCTTGGAATTGAAGTACTAAGAAGATTCAACACACCTACTTTAGTTCTTGCTCCAACACTCGCAATTCGAGACCAATGGATTCATAGATTCATCGACCTTTTCTTACCGAAGGGAAGTACAACACCAGATTGGATTTCTTCAGATTTATCTGAACCAAGATTTTTCACAGTTGCAACATATCAGTCATTGCATGCAGCAATGATGAGTGAAGTAGATGTTCTAACAGAGATTGAAAAAGAGCTTGATGGAGTAATAGATGAGGAAGTAGATGATTCTGAGGAGTTGGATTTTGAAGAAAAGGATTTTAGTTCATGGCTTAACCAAACAAAAAAGAAACGCCAAAATAAAAATGCTCTTCTGCCCCCACTTATGGAGCAATTGAAAGCACTAGGCCTTAAGACCATAGTGCTTGATGAGGCACACCATCTGCGAACTAACTGGTGGAAAAGCCTCGCAAAGCTAGTCGATTCAATTAAAGGTTTAAAAATCCTATCATTGACTGCAACTCCACCATTCGATGTTTCAGATTATGAGTGGAATAGATACGTGGAACTGTGTGGACCAGTGGACGCACAAATAGCCATCCCAGAACTAGTGATGGTAGGCAATCTTTGTCCTCATCAAGACCTCATAGTATTTTCGACACCCTCAGAAGCTGAGGAAAGAGAAATCAAGCTCTTTCGATATGAGATAGATAATTTTGTGAAATGGATTAGAAGTAATGTAGCGTTTATTAATCATATTTCATCAAATCAATGGATTATAGAACCAGAGAAATATATCGAAGATATTCTGAGTGAACCAGAATATTATTCAAGTATGTTAATTTTCTTAAAGGATGTTGGATTTAAAATCTCAAAAGACGCTGTTAGGATTGTCGCAGATGATAAAAGTAACCTGCCTAAATTTTCGATGGAATGGCTAGAGGTATTACTCACTAGAGTTCTTTATCCCCCGGGACCTAAGAGACCCAAACATCCGGAGTTTATACTTGAAATTCATGATGAGTTGAAACGTATTGGAGCTTTAGATCTAAGAAAAGTCCAGCTGCGAAATGTGAAGTCTATAGAGAAGTTGTTGAAACGAAGTATCTCAAAATTGCAGAGGATTGAAGAGATAACGCAATTAGAAGTAGAAGCCTTGGAAGATAATCTAAGAATGGTAGTTCTAACAGATTATATCAGAAATGAATCAATGCCCAAAGACAACTCAGATATTTCACCATTGAACAGAATTGGCGTGATTCCCATTTTTGAAACAATCAGGAGATTAGAGATAAAAACAAGACTTGGAGTCTTATGTGGTAGTATTGTGATAATTCCTGTTGAATCCAAGAATCTCTTCATAGAATGTGCCAATAAGATTGGTATTGAAGAATTATCAATTCAGTTTAAGCAGTTGGAACACGATGCATCATACATCTATATTGAGGTTTCCACCAATGATAAACACAAGCTCGTGAGTTCAATAACAGACCTCTTCGCATTAGGTGGAATAAATGTACTTGTCGGGACAAAATCATTGCTGGGTGAAGGCTGGGATGCACCTTCAATCAATTCTCTTGTTATAGCGAGCTTTGTTGGATCATACATGCTTTCAAACCAGATGAGAGGAAGGGCAATTCGTAGTCAATCTGGCAATCCTAATAAGACCGCTAATATCTGGCATCTTGTCTGTGTTGAACCAAAGATGCTCGATGGTGGAAGAGACTATGATACAATGTCGAGACGCTTCAAAGCTTTTGTTGGTGTTTCTGATTTCGAACCAGTCATCCAAAATGGCGTTGATCGACTTGTAAGTGAAAAACCTCCATTCAATAAAAAGCAGTTAGAATCCTTGAATAAACGTATGTTCTCACGAGCAAAGAATAGAGATGAAATGAAGGAGAAATGGGAAGAAGCTCTTCACAGAGGAGAAGAGGGAATCCGATTAGTTGAGGATATTCAAACAAAGAAGATAGCATTGCCTAGAGGATTTGTATTTTGGAATACCATTTCCTACCTTTTCTGGGAAGCAACATTCATCTTTGCCTTAATAATGCTTCATACTGCTGAATCATGGGTTGAAGCAATCATTTATTCCGTCTTAAGTGGATACATTATCTTTGGCCTGGTTGTTTTTGGAATACTACTTTTAGTATCAACTCCCTTATTCTTTAGAGCAATATGGCTACTCATTCGTCATGGTCCAGTAGAATCAAGTATGAGGATGATAGGCATTGCTTTACTACGAACGCTAATTCACATAGGAGAAGTCCAATCGGATTATTCAACTCTTGCAGTAATAACAAAAGCTGGAGAATATGGAGAAGTCTATTGTCATTTAGAGGGTGGAAAAGCGAGAGAGAAATCAGTTTTTTTGAAAGCACTCCAAGAGATTCTGAATCCCATCGAGAATCCTCGATACATCATGGTTAGAAAATCCAGACTTCTGTTTATCGAGAGAATAGACTATCACACCGTACCAGCTGTGATTGCCGCAAAGAAAGAACATGCTCAATTCTTTGCAGAGATGTGGGCTAAATATGTTGGAAAGATGAAACTAATCTATACAAGGAATAAAGAGGGAAGAATTGAATTGCTCCGAGCTCGCAATAAATCATTGTCAGCAGCTTTTAGACCAAAGACTGAAAGAATTACAAGATGGCAATGATGATTGAAATATTAGATAGTATCTGGATTTGAATAATTTATTTTCTATAATCAAGATATTGCAGAATCAGGAAAATGAAGCTCTGACTAGCGAGCTTCATTTCCAGTTGTATCAAGTACGCACCATGCCTGGAGTTGGAGGACCTATTCGGACTTTAGCCATCTGAGTCTTTTTATCTTTCTCTT
>SDNZ01000054.1 GCA_004524565.1 Candidatus Thorarchaeota archaeon | reverse complement strand
TGCCATGTTCCTCACATAATATCCAGCATAACGAGATTAAAATGTTGTACCTTTGACCAGAAAATAGCAATGGAGATAATACTTGAAGACCGGGGTTTGATTATTCGGGGAGATACCCTATCAGCACTTATTATATCCGACCTTCATCTAGGTATAGAAGAAGAGATTTCAGAAGAGAAGGGTATCCATTTTCCATTGCAAGATGAAAATATGATTGATCGTATTGAAGAACTTGTCAGAAAATACGAACTATCACATCTGTACATTGCTGGAGATGTCAAGCATACTATTTTGACTGATATTCCATACAATTGGGAAATTCTCCCTGAATTCATGCAGCATCTTTCTGAAATAGTTGAAATCACGGTCATACCTGGAAACCATGATGGCAATCTGGAATCGCTACTTCCACGAAGTATCGAACTTGTTGATGTTCATGGGATTGTAATAGGAACTGGTGATGAAAAAGTAGGTCTCTACCATGGTCATTCATGGCCTGCTCCAGAGTTGCTTGACGTTTCACGAATTATAGCAGGCCATAGTCATCCATCGGTCACCAGATTTCGAAATGTGTCAAAGCCGGAGATTGGACGAAGTGATAGGAGAAGATATGCTGGCTCTGTACCTGTTGTGCTCAACTCTAGACTTGGGAAAAACTGTATTCGTCGTAATTTGGGAATGTTAGAGATTCCTGATGATGACAAAGCTACACTCACTACACTACCTAGTTTCAATCAACTTATTTCAGGAATTGCGGTGAATTCACCCCGTTCGAAGTTTCAAGGGCCAATCTTTGAGAATGCATGCGTTGATATTCTTGATACGGAAATATTCAGCACAGAAGGAATATACCTTGGTACAATAGGATGGATGAGGGAACGTTTTAACGAAATGATTAAATCCATGCCAGAGAGCGAGTGATTCTAGTCCTGGGTCGGTGGTCTAGCTTGGTATGATTCTTGGTTCGGATCCAAGGGATCGGGCGTTCAAATCGCCTCCGGCCCACCATTATTCTTTTGGTAATAATGAGTAGAGTATGATTGCTGCAGAGCCAGAAGGTCCGATATCCACATGAGCTTCTAGACTGCGACATTCACCCAAGTCCATTTCTTTTCTCGAAAACGAGCTATTACTTCCAGAAACTACGATTGCAATTCGTTTTCCTGAACCAATTAGTTCAGAAAGTTGTTGCGAATCCACACGTTCTTTCACAAGTTTCGGAGAAGTGACAAATAGTGAATATTCAATATTGAGTACTTCTATAACATCCCTCAAATCTGGTAAAACCATGAAATTTTTGTTCATTCTAATTGCTAGACGGTTTGCATCAGGAACACCAGACTGTGCGGAGGAACCCTCAGCCTTTGAAACAACAAAATTGGGAAAGCCGAGTCCATAGACTACTTGAGCTGTTTCTATTGTCTTTGATGCTGAGTGAACATTGTGTAATATTACATAGACGTTCTTTAGTGATTCATTCAATGTATGCACGAACCTCCTGTGCAATTAGATGAGATACTATTGGAGGGACGCTCTCGCCCACTTGATTGTATTGGCTGTCAATTGGACCAACGAAAACGAATGAATCTGGATAACTCATAAGTCTTGCATGTTCTCTTACTGAAAGTAGCCGATGTTCATAGGGATGAACATACCGTGAGAGACCGTTAATTGAAGTGGCATGTCTATCGGGAAATAAACGAACCCAGTTGGGTAAACTCCGTTTCTTTACGCGAAAGTGTTTAGCTCCTTGGCCCCAGCGTGTTTTGCGCACAGACATCATCTTATCATCAGCCAAAGGATAGATCTCATGATTTGGAATTATTATCCCCGGATTGAAAATCTCATTGATATCAAGTGAAGGAAGATCCCCTATAGTTTCCATGACTGTAGGAGAACTTTTTCTCGGTGGTTTTAAGGGGATATTACTGATGAAGACACGTAATCGTTTTGATGGATTTCCATGTTGATGTGCTCTTATCAGATTAAATTCAACGTTGTCAATATCAACACGTTCGAACTCGCGCTTGATGATTTCCTTTCCTCCATCAAGAAGCAGTGCTGCAACATTTTCGATGACGAATACCTTTGGAGCTAAATCTCCGATTATTCGAATTGCGTCCAGTAGTAATTTTGCAGTTCCTTCACCGTAAATTCTCTCTGCTGTAGACCCCTGACTATCTGGATTTGCTTTGCTGAACTCTTCACAAGGTGGAGATGCGATAATAATGTCTGGAGTGCCGCTCAGCTCTTCTACGATGTGCTGTGAGTGGAGATTGTTGATATCAGCCTGTAGTACTATAGCAGTGGGATGGTTTAGTTTGTAAGTTTCCAATGCATGCACATCTATATCGATACCAAGATTAGTGTCGCCAGAGAGAGTGGAAAATCCTTGATAAAATCCACCAGCACCACAGAACAGATCCAGTATTTTCACAGGTAAGTACTCCAGATATTCATTCCATTTCGGAATTCAACAATAATCTTGTGTTAGTAGAGAATATCGAGAAATGTCGAAGGAAGAGTTCAAAAGTAGCGATTATCTACGGCGCTTTCACAAGTCAATGGTGAGTGAGAAAGACCATGGGAACTGGTTCAGGTAAAGGTAAAGCAATTCTGTTTGGTGAGCACTTTGTGGTATACGGATATCCAGCCTTGGCAGCAGGAATATCATCTGTAACAACTGCAAAATTGACGCGTGTACGTTCCTTTGGGCATACTTTGGTCGATAATCGACCCGCTATGCCAGACTACAAGAAAACAAAGTACGAAGAACAGAAGGCTTCACTTGAGAATATACTGAAACACCTCAATATTGATACAACAAAAATGGGGTTTCAGATCGATCTTGAGGGAGATCTTGTCTGCGCTTCA
Source organism: Candidatus Thorarchaeota archaeon (assembly GCA_004524565.1). Classification (GTDB taxonomy): domain Archaea; phylum Asgardarchaeota; class Thorarchaeia; order Thorarchaeales; family Thorarchaeaceae; genus SMTZ1-45. Next base: position 15,195 of record SDNZ01000054.1, on the reverse strand, counting down.
GGTATTGGAGCTAGTGCTGCTAGCTGTGTTGCTATTGTAAGAGCTCTCAATGATGAATTCAAACTTGGTCTCAATGATGAACAGGTTAACGAAGCAGCTTATGAGGGAGAGAAGGGATATCATGGAACACCCTCAGGACTTGATAATACTGCTTCGACCTACGGAGGCTTGGTTTGGTTTGAGCGAGATTTAAGTGGTGGACCTCCAAAATTCGAGAGACTGAATCTCAAAAAAGCAATCCATCTTGTTATAGCATCAACTGGTATCACCGCCAGTACTAAGACAGTTGTTGGAGCTGTAAAAATAAAGAAAGAAGCAGATCCCAAATGGTGGGATGATATCTCAGAAAAGTACAACCTGCTTGTTCATGAAGGAAAAAATGCTTTGATTCAACTCGACCTACAAAAAGTAGGAGAATTAATGAACAGGAATCATCAATTGCTTCAAGAATTGACTGTTTCATGTGAAGAATTGGATAATTTGGTTAAAGTGGCACGTGCGAATGGTGCAATAGGTGCCAAGATGACAGGGACAGGCCGAGGTGGTAATATGATTGCGCTTGCACCCGATGAATCTACAGCAAAGAAGATAGCAGCATCTCTTGAAAAGGCAAAAGCAGCTGGAGTTTGGATAACATCATTTGGGCTATGAGGTTGATACCATGATACTTGAAGAATACATTAGGAAATTACAGCAAGATGAAAAAATTATCACTATCAGTAAGAGTATCTCTAAGAATCTAGAGATTGCTGGTGTGTTAAAAAGTCTTGAACCACAGTCGGTATTATTTGAAAATGTCAAAGAAAGTGAATACCGAGTTGCTGGGAACCTATTCTGCAATAAGAAACAGGTTGCAGACTACTTTGGTATTACCACCGAGCAGATAATTCCAACTCTCGCAAAAGCAATTGAAGAACGGAGCAAGCCAGAGGTGACTGACAAGGCACCTTGCCAAGAAGTTATTGAAGACAAGGTTGACCTCGATACAATTCCAATTTTGATGCATAACAAGACCGATGGAGGACCATACATCTCATCTGGCGTTGTAGTTGCGGCAGATCCTGAGTATGGGCAAAATCTAGATTTTCATAGAGCTATGCAGATAGGCAAAGATAGAATGGTTGTTAGAGTTGTCAGTGGAAGAGATTTTCATAAATTTTTGGAGCGAAATGGGGAAGTTGATGTTGCTTTTTGTATAGGAAATACTCCAGAAGTGCTCGTTGCTGCTGCAACATCAGTAGAGACAGGTGTAAATGAGCTAGAGATAGCAAATTCCCTTCGAAAGTTGTCTGTTACGCGGTCGAAGACTGTCGATTTGATGATTCCAGCGGATTCTGAATTTGTTCTCGAAGGAAGAATAATATTAGGAGAGAGGCATGATGAGGGGCCTTTCATTGATCTAACGGAAACCATTGACGTCATTCGTCAGGAACCAATTTTTGAAGTGAAGAAAATAACCCATCGAAAGACAGCAATATGGCAGGGTCTTCTACCGGGACGGGATGAGCACAAAATCCTGATGGGGATGCCAAGAGAACCAACGGTCTTCAGGAAAGTGAAGGAACGAGGGATTGATGTCTTAGATGTATACATTACTCCAGGAGGCGCAAGTTGGCTCCATGTGGCTGTAAAGATTAAGAAAAAGAATGAAGATGACGGAATTCAAGCCCTTGAAGGAGCATTTGCAGGTCACAAGAGTGCTAAACACATCTGGGTATATGATGATGATATCGACATCTACAATGACGAGGAGCGAGAGTGGGCAATGGCGACTCGATTTCAGGCAGATGTGGATCTCTTGATAAAGGACCAAGAACCAGGTAGTTCACTAGATCCCAGTGCAGAGCCTGGAACCAAAATGACTACGAAATGTGGCTTTGATTGTACCAAAGATATGGATACCAAGGGTAAGAGTTTCGAAAAAGCAAAGTTCCCAGAGGTTGATTTGAAAAAATATCTAGGTGAGTAATAATGGGTCTCACTCTAACAACAGAAGAGAAGGAGATGCTTGACGGCAAGTACGGAAAAGCAACTCAGAAAGCCATGGAAATCATAACAACTTTGGGTGAAATCTATGGAGCAAACCGACTGATTCCAATCACCAGTGTGCAGATTGCAGGTGTTTCCTACGATAACCTTGGCGAGGCTGGTCTCGAATATCTCTCAGAGATGGCGGTGGATGGACACGCTCGAGTTCTGACAACCCTTAATCCTGCTGGAATGGATATGTTGGAATGGAAAAAACATGGTATAAGTGAAGATTTTGCTGCAAATCAAGAGCGTGTAGTTGAAGCCTTTGAAAAGATGGGAGTGATTACAACGTGTACCTGTACTCCATATCTTATAGGTAATTTACCACACTTTGGAGAGCACATCGCATGGGCAGAGTCCTCTGCAGTATGTTTTGCCAATTCTGTAATTGGAGCATTGACAAATAGAGAGGGTGGGCCTAGTGCCTTGGCAGCAGCGCTCACTGGAAAAACCGCAGAGTATGGATTTCATCTTGAAGAGAATAGACTGGCACAGGTCAAGTACGAGATTCGAGCAGAACTAAAGGACACGGATGATTTTGGGCTTCTTGGAAAGGTCATCGGAACCAGAACTGGTAAGACTATTCCTTACATTACCAATATTGAGAAAGCGACTACTGAAGAGCTCAAATCATTCTGTGCATCAATAGCAACCTATGGAGGAGTAGCGATTTTCCATATGGAAGGTATTACACCAAACAAGACTACAATCCCAGACAAGACAGAAGTTGTAACGGAAGAGGACTTACGTGCAGCACGAGTAGAGCTTGATGATGAAGGGGCAGATATTGATTTCATTAGTGTAGGTTGCCCACATGCTAGTATAAAGGAGATAGCAGAGATTGCAGAAATGCTTGATGGAAAGAAAGTTGCGGATGGTAAAACAGTATGGATAACAACCGCGAAACCTACCAAGGATCTTGCAGTCAAAATGGGATTTTATGATAAGATTGAGAACGCAGGTGCCTTCTTGGTTGCTGATGCATGTTGTGCAGTAGCGCCTTTGAAAGGCAAGTTCACAGGTCTAATGACAGACTCAGCAAAAGCATGTTTCTATGCACGTGGAAAGAACAAATTCAAGACAGAGATACGAACAGTTGAACAGTGTATCAAGGAGGCAATAGCATGATGCAAGGCAGGAAGATCTTCAAGGGAAAAGTTGTAGGAGAGGCTTTAGTTACTGGAGATGATATATCATTCTACGGTGGCTGTGACCCTGAAACAGGAGAGATTGTTGAGAAAGATCACCATTTAGAGGGAAAGTCAGTATCAGGAAAAATTCTGGTCTTTCCAAGTGGAAAAGGCTCCACTGTGGGATCATATGTACTCTATGCATTAAAGAAGGCGGAAAAAGCTCCTCTTGCTATTGTCAACAGAGTGATGGATCCTGTTGTTGCAGTAGGCTGTATCATTTCAGAGATACCTGCAGTAGACCAAATTGATATTGGAAAAATTAAGAACGGACAAAAAATAGAGGTTGACGCCGATAACGGCGTCGTAACTCTAATAGAAGGATGAAAGACTAGTATCTCTGAACCTGTGGTTCAAAGTCATCAGGGGTGTAGATTGGCTCGCCATCTTCAGGCATATCGCCTCTCTCTTTGAGAACCTGTGTAGTTAGCAGATAGTATACTAACGCAAGTGATTTCCTACCACGGTTGTTAGTAGGAATTACCAAGTCAATATTGGTTGTTGCATTGTCAGTATCACATAATGCAACTACAGGTACTCCAATCCGTGCAGCCTCATTGAGTGCTTGCTGGTCTGTACGTGGGTCAGTAAGTATTACTACATCTGGCTCAATGTACTGTCTTGGACCTGCAATGTTAGGATTTGTTAGTGTACCAGGAACAAATCTCTCAGTGAATGCACTGGCTCCAATATAGTAGGAAAAGGTTTCAACAGGCCTCTTTCCATAGACACGACCAGATACCACAACAATCTTTGAGGGATCAAATCGAGCCAAGAACTTTCCAGCTGTTCGAATTCTTTCATCAGTCTTACGAACGTCAAGAACGTAAAGGCCAATTGGGCGTTGTCTATATACGAAAGGCTCCATATCTTGGGTCTTGACCTGCGTTCCGATATGTGCACCAGCAGCAAGGTACCGATCCATCGAAATGAGTAGGTCTAAATCTGAAACATCAATTTCACTCATTCTAGTTTACCTCCGATGGTTGTGTCGTTGCAAATGCCATGAAGGAGTCAATAATATCAATGTGGGCAAGTATCATTCGTCGACAGCAGTACCTGTTCAATCCAAGATTATCTAGAACCGTGGCAGGGTCCTCTCCCTGTCGAATCTCTCGTTTGAACTGTTCATATTTGTCCGCAACTACTTTGCCACAAGTGAAACATCTTACTGGAATAATCATTGTTTTCCCATCACCTGTATGATTTTTGGTATCGTGAACGCGCTGAAGGGCCACCGAACTTCTTCGGTTCAGTTCGTCTGGGGTCACCAACGAGCATCGTTCTGTCATGTTCAATCATCTTCGAACGAGCCTCGAAATCTTGACTCATTCTAATTAGACCTGTTGCAATGGCCATTCTGATAGCATCAGCTTGACTCATGAAACCACCGCCTTTGACTCTGATTTTAATATCATAGCGTTTCCAACCATCTCCAAAGAGAATCAGCGGCTCAATTATTCGCATTCGAGCAAGCTCTGGTTGATGAACTTCCAGAGGTATTCCATTGATCCTAATTCGACCAGTACCGTCTCGCACCGTTGCCTTAGCAAGACTGGTTTTTCTCTTACCTGTACTGACTACAACTCTCATTTCATGCAACCTCCGGGTTTCTCCAACCTAACTGATGACTCAATTCTTGAACGACAATGTGCTTCTGGGTCATGCTTCTGTAACGTGACTTCTCTAGAACTATCTTTTCAGCATCGGCATATTTCTCAGGAGTGCCAATGAACACCTTGATACGCTTGAAAGCAGCTTTACCTCGTGGTGTTGGCCATGGCAACATTCCCCTTATCATCCTTCGAACCATTTTGTCAGGTCGGCGTTCGTGGAATGGGCCTCGTTCATGTTTGTAAGAAGTGCGAATCTTGAATTTCTCTTTCCAAGCTGAAATTAGTGTTTTTGGATCGCCAGTGATTATAGCTTTTTCCACATTGATTATGATGATATTTTCACCCAATAATGCGGCCTTGGCAACCTTAGCTCCAAGTCTGCCAACAACCATTTGCTCAGCATCGTAAACTTTGACTGTGTCTGTACTCATAATAATCACCTAGACAATAATCGTAACACCGCTCCCTTTGGGAATCTGCTTCATTAGCTCATCAATCGTAATTAGAGAGCCGCCAGCTCCAACTATCGCAGATCTTGCAGTAGAAGATGCGTTTAGTGCCGCAACTGTTACCTTGTGGGACATGATTCCAGAACCTAGGACTTTTCCAGGTACTACAACTATGTCTCCTGCGTTAGTATGTCGTTCTATTTTTCCTACATTTACAGTTGGGCGTTTACGAGAAGGTCGGGCTACAAGCTCAGCTACCCGTTTCCATATACCAACATCATGTTTTGTAGATGTCTTTCTGAGTGCATTAATCAGCGCGCGTGTATTAGGATCTGATGGGCCATGTCTCACAGATTTTTCCATACTGTCACACCTCATAGTGAATTTGCGTAATCTAAAGCTAAGCGGATTCTCTCCTTGAGAATCTCAGCTGATTTTTCAACAATTTCTTCAGGAGTAAGAGCTCCTGTAGATTCGACTTTGAACAGAAAGCTGTCCTTCTTGGAATCTATTGTGATTGCTCCGGGTTCACAGACTTCGACGCATGCCTCACAGAGGCTACAGTCCAGAGTATTTTGTGTAGCGATTGTGTCACCTTCAACAATGAGTATATTCTTTGGACATACTTTGACACAGTCCCCACATTGATTGCACTTGTCCTTGTTCACTTCAACGATTGGGACATATTTGTACGATACTGTTGAAACTGGTTGGAACTTTGCGTTTTCCACACCTTTTCCGAGACGAGCATATGCCTCAATGATAAGACGTTGATTAGGGGCAAGTTTCACCAAGGGAATCTCACCTAATGCAGGAACAACTTTCGGGTCTTGTGACGATAAGTCACGAGAATAGACGATTTCCTCTTCATCGCCTGCCTGTTTTTCAAGCGTGAGTGTGCATTGACAAAGGCTGCAACCTTTTCCTTCACAGTCACACTCCTCTGGGAGATTATAACTCTCTAAATCTGTTACTAGAGGTACGAGCCCCATTCTATGAGCTAGCATTTCATCGTACATAACGCTGGTATTCTCAAGGACAAGTACTTCATCTATTGCCATCGCCGGCAATCTAGTAAGCATGGTTCTCCTAAGCGCGTTTGCAAAGGCAACATCTAATCCTTCGGCTAAGAAGTGAACGATGTTTTCTTGCTTGCGTATAATTGTGATTTCCATTGACTCACCTGACCGCGGAGGTTTATTGTTACCCAAAAGACATGTTCTTCCCGGATGGACTCGCCAAGAGATTTGTAATCAGTTGGCTCATTCGCCCATGCCTTGGGCAAGTTGGTTGCTTTTCTCTGTGTATAAAAGCCTTGTCCTACGTATGCAGCTAGAAAGCCTCTGTTATAGAAAATTACTGCTGCTAACTAATATCATGCAGCAACTTGAACCATATCTCGTAGTCCGTTAACAATGAGTTTGTAGCCATTCAGACGTTCTTTGGGATTGATTGCAACCATTCCAAACGTTGGAACTCCCAACAGATCCTGCACCGACTCTGGACGCATTGATCCGGGTAGGTCTTGCTTGTTTGCAATTGCGATTATTCTGACTCCACTTAGATTGTCCTTGTACTTCTCAAGGAGTTGTCGGGTTTTGAGAACAGCCTTTGGGTTACTCTCAGTGACCACAACCACCATTGTGCTACCTCTCATAAAATCTGGCCATAGGAATTCAAAATGCGCTTGCCCACCCATCTCAATAAGTGAAACCTTTGTATTAGCATCAATTGTGATGGTTCCACAGTTCATTCCTGGTGTTGGCTGGTAGTTTGCCTCTAATTTCTGTACTCCATCAGTGAGGAGTTTAATCAGAGTCGATTTGCCTGCGTAACCAGAACCCATTAGGGCAACCTTGACATATTCCGTCATGAGAGTTGTCTCCGAGATATACACATGTGGTAGATGTAATAACTGTCGTATTTCCGAGGTAATACTCACTTGTGAGCGGACGCCCGCCTGTATCTATACTTAAGAATACTGTAAGAGGTAGGAATTTGGCGCGATAGAAGCGCTTAACAAGAGATTGAGTTTCGAAGAAAAATGGAGTTGAAGATATGTCCTGCATTGGGCCAGCAACAATTGTAATTGCAGAAGGAGCCCTAGGTGAACTTAGGACTTTATTGAAAGATTACTCCTGCCCACTGATTGTGACTGATGAGTTGATTCATGCTCAATATTCGACTGTGTTAGAAGAGATAATTGGATTACCTTGCAGATGGGTAATGGCTTCTGCATATCCTCGTAATTCGCCATTCTCTCTTGAGGGTATAGACATCGTGATTGGATTCGGGGGAGGAGCAAGTCTAGATGTTGCAAAACTTATTGCACGGGATACAAATCTTAGCTGGATCTCCGTGCCCACTGCTGCCTCTCATGATGGAATTGCTAGTGAAGTGGCTACAGTTAGTCATGATGGGTATAGGTATTCAGAGAGATGTAAAGGACCCCTAGCGGTCATTGCGGATACATCAATCATATCAAAGGCACCACCCAGACTCAAACTTGCTGGTCTAGGAGACATCATCTGTAAGGCATCCAGTCTAGCAGAGTGGAAATTAGCTCATGACGTAAAGGATGAACCCTTTGATAATCAGGTCTATGAGATTGTTGACAATGCGTTAACATCTGTATTAGAGGATGATAGTGTTGAAACGTTAATCAGAGCCGAGATTGATGCAGGCAGAGCAATGAGCTTGTTTGGTAGTTCACGACCCTGTTCAGGCACTGAGCACGCAATATCACACGCAATGGACAGAATAACCCCAAATCTTCATGGACTGCAGGTTGCATTTGCAACACCAATCTGTCTCTACTATCTTCAGGAGGCAGGTTATTCTGAATATGATTTTGGAAAAATCCAGGAATTTATGACGGACCATAAGATGCCAACAACCTTTGAGGGGATTAATACCAATTTAACAGAATTTATGGAAGATGTTCATCATGCGTTGAATATAATGAAGAAACGAGATCGTTACTCAATTCTAGAACATCTGAATGTAGATGATGCAAATCTTTCGAGAGCTTTGAGAGATTTGGGTTACTAACACAGAGTAATTTCAATTTCTATGTGCTAGTTCGACAGTTTTAAAAGAATTAGGTCAGACGGCGGAGAAGAGTCTGTTCCGATTGGAATGGACTAAATACCGATGAAGAAATAAACTGAGGTAAATGGTAATGCCAAAACCGAGTTTTGTTGAATGGGAGCCCACTGAGGAACTTCAAAAGAAGGCCCTAGAGGCTCTGGAAATTGCTAAAGACACTGGTAGAATAAAGAAAGGAATTAACGAAGCGACCAAGAGTATTGAGCGTGGAGTTGCCCGTTTAGTGATTGTTGCAGAGGATGTTGAACCTCCAGAGATAATCATGTACCTTCCAGGTCTTTGTGATGACAAGAAGATTCCCTACATATTCGTACAGAATAAAGGAGATCTTGGTAAAGCTGTTGGAATAGAGAGACCCACTGCTGCTGTCGCAATAATTGTTGACGGTAAAGCAAAAGATCTAGTTGACGACATAGTCGAGAAGATCAACGGCCTCCGTAAGTGAGAATCAGGTGATGCTTTCGATGAGTAAAGATGAAGAAGCAACTCCAGCTATCCCCGCTGAAATAATTCAGCTCCTGGGACGAACAGGAGTGACAGGTGAAATCACTCAGGTTCGTGTGAAAATCTTGGATGGTAGGGATAGAGGAAGAGTCCTGACTCGAAACGTTAAGGGGCCTGTAAGAGAAGGCGATATTCTCATTCTAAGGGAAACCGAAAGGGAAGCCCGAAAAATGAGGAGGCGTTAAAACCATGGTTGGAACACAAAAGTGTACTTTCTGTGGGAAAGATATTGAGCCCGGAACTGGTATTGCTTATGTTCAAACAAAAGACGGAGCAGTACTATGGTTCTGTTCTAACAAGTGCAAAGTCAACAGAGTAAATCGTCGCATGAAGCCAAGAGACACAAAATGGACCGCTGGATATCAAAAAGGCGGAAAGGCATCACGCTAGACAATAGCTTCTGTTAAAAATGGAACCAAAGGTGGCTTATACCACCTTGGGTTTCTACTCTGTTTTTTCTACTTCTTCAAGCACGAAATCAAACACGACCTTTGCAAGTGTGTCTGTGTCATTCTTATCGATGCCAGCAGCATCTTTTGCGAAGAGATTTTTCAATGAATCAAGCACATTATCTGAAGTATCGCGATGCTCAATCGCATCTTTTACTGCACTACGTAAGTCCATGGTATAATCAGCATCACCTGAGATATACTTCTGAATGTAAGCCTGTGCAATTTCTTCAGCATCTACAGACTCTTTGAGACCTCCCTCTGTAGCCCATAATTTCATCTCATCTAAAGCTGTTTCAGGTGCATCTGATGCATGAGCAATGTTGATTCCAGCCCAGATTCCATATTTTCCTCTTAATGAGTCAGGGTCAGCTTTCTGAACAAAAGTTGCTCCAAGGGCATCACGAACACCTTGAATCACTTCATCGCCTTCGAAAATCATAGCAAGAACTGGGGCTGATGATATGAAATCAACTAACCATGGAAAGAATGGCTTTTCTTTGTGGACTCCGTAATGCAATTTGGCTAAAGACTCTGGTACTTTCATCTCTTGAAAAGCAACAAGCTTGTAGCCTCTGTCTAAGAGGGCTTTGAGAACAAGTGCACTTACTCTACGACGTGCAGTACCATCGGGTTTGATAATAACAAATGATCGTTCCAAGTCAAATCACCTAAGTTTGATATGTTTAGGTTATATCTACACTTTCCGCGGTGAATATACAGAATATAACCCATTTCATTCAGCAGTATATTGCGAATGATGGTTAAAACGACACTTTCATAACTGTTGTACAAAAGCCCACAGCAAATTCCTTGTGAGGTACCAATCTTGACTGAGGCTCGCAAACTACGTTCACCGATTGTGACAGTACTAGGCCATATCGATCATGGAAAGACATCGCTTCTAGACAAGATGCGAGGAACCGGTGTTCAAGGTAGAGAAGCTGCAGGAATTACACAACATATTGGTGCTTCCTTCTTTCCAACTGAAACAATCCTATCAATATGTGGAGACCTTCTAAAAACTGTCAAGACGGAACTGACCATTGATGGCCTTCTATTCATTGATACACCTGGACACGAAGCATATCTCAATCTGAGAAGGAGAGGTGGAGCGATTGCAGATATTGCTATCCTTGTGGTTGATATCAACGAGGGACCTCTCACGCAATCATATGAATCTTTGAAGATTCTCCGTTCGGGAAAAACACCCTTTTTGATTGCGGCGAATAAACTGGACAAAGTTCCAGGTTGGAGAGAGAAACCGGGAAAGTCCCTCTTTGAAGCAATTAAGGCGCAGGGAATATCAACCCAATCTGAAGTTGACCGAAGAATTTACGAAATTGTTGGTGCCCTTTCTGCAAACGGTATTCAGTCAGAACGATTTGATCGCGTTGAAGATTTTCAGAAAACTGTAGCAATCGTACCAACTAGTGCCAAGACGGGCACTGGAATTCCGGAACTCTTAATGGTGCTTTCAGGCTTGACACAGCAATATATGAAGGAACGTCTTGCTATATCAACTGGTCCAGCAGTAGGAGCTGTACTTGAAGTAAGAGAAGAAACAGGTCTAGGACTTACACTTGATACTATCATCTACAAAGGTGTGTTGAGGAAGACTGATACTATAGTCATCGGAGGACTCGATGGAGTGATTGTTGCCAAGATTCGAGCATTACTTCAACCAAAACCTCTTGATGAGATTCGAGACCCCAAGGAGAAATTCACCCACGTAAATATCATACATGCAGCAGCAGGAGTCAAGATAGTGGCTCCAGATATCGATGGAGCTATAGCAGGTGCTCCAGTTTATGCTGTAGAAAATCTTGAAAAACTCGAAGAAATCAAGAAAAAGGTTGCAGATGAGGTTGGCTCAATTAGGATTCAGACCGATAAGTCTGGAATTGTTGTGAAGACAGATACATTAGGGTCTCTAGAAGCTGTCACTCAATTTTTGCAAGATAGAGAGATTACTGTACGTGCTGCAGACGTAGGTCCAGTTGTTAAGCGTGATATTGTTGAAGCACATGCATCTGGTGACAGTAATCCATTGAATGCAGTTGTTCTTGGATTTAACGTGAAGATTAGTCCGGAAATTGAAGATCTTGCTGCAGAATTAGGTGTTGAAGTATTCTTGAATGAAGTCATCTATAGATTATACGATGACTACTATGCATGGTTAATTGTGAAAAGAGAGCAAGCAAAAGCAGAATCATTAGGCTCAATTATTCGACCTGGAAAGATAGTGCTTAACCCGGATTATGTGTTCAGACATAATAATCCAGCAGTTGTCGGTGTCAAGGTTCATGGATTAGTAAGACCAAGAACCACACTAATCAATGAAGAAGGAAAGAGAGTCGGTACTATTCTTCAAATTCAAGACCGTAGCGTGTCCATTGACGAGGCCACAGATGGGATGGAAGTTGCTGTGTCAATAAGAGGTCCAACTATCGGACGACAGGTCAAGAGTGATGAGATTCTGTACATAGATGTACCTGATAAGCACATACTTGCTATCAGGAAGAAATTCCTAGATGACCTCTCTCCTCCGGAGAAAGAAGTCCTCGAAGAACTTACTGCGATCAAGCGTGATACTGGCCACTTTGTATAGAGTGGCAGCATCGGCAATGTTTTTAGGGATTCTCTGAGAATCTCAGATTGCGATGGGTAGGGCCGGGTCGTTTGGCGCGACCTGTCATCGGTAAATGTCAATAGCCGAGGCCAGTAACCAGCATCGAGGATGAACCGGAACGTCGTTGGGTCCAGTTGCAGGACGTTGACGTGCGGTCTCTGGAGTCTGTTTCGGACATACCAGCATTCGTAGGTCTGCTGTGATTGTCATAAACTTCCGAACCGGGTCAGGCCCTGGCGGGAACAGCTCTAAGGAAGAGAGGTGGAGCCCCAGAGGTTGCCGCATTGAGAATGGCACTGATTCGCCCTTCGATTACCGACATACGGAATGAAGGAGCCATCGCACCCTATCTTGTATAACCTACAACAATGTTTAAGAGAAAAATACGGTCCGCACATGCTCAAGCTCAGGTATCCTAGCCTGGTAGGGAGCTGGATTGCTATTGTTAGCTATTCCAGCTTTCAGCAAATATCCAGTGTGCCTAGCACTCGAGAGTTCAATAGTGTCATGAATTCCATGATACTGAATCAATCTCTCCCTGAGCGCCATCTCTTCTTTTATTGTAACCATTCATCATTGTGGTCAGGTTTTCTACTAGGAGAATGCCTTTCTCTAAGTTCCATCATTATGCGCCATCTCGAACGAGCAATGTAGTAGGAGCAGACAATACAGATTGCAACAAGTCCCAAGATAATACCCAGAAATACTATCCAGGCTTCTGGAGGGAAAGTAATTGGACCTTGAAGCATATTTACTTCGAGTATGTTCCTAGCATATTAATTGGACTAATTGAGAAATGAAAGATAGGAAAGAGAAAAGGAGAAGGCGGAGAGATAGATGATCTATCTCAGCGCCTGTAGGAGAAAGCATGAGTGATTGCCTGAGTTGAAACTGCCTTACGAGAAGTGTTGATCTTCATTGACTTAGCCAGAGCCATGATGATTTACCTCCTGTAGGAGAAAGCATGAGTAATTGCCTGAGTTGAGATTGGCTTACTAGGAGCCTTGATTCTCATTATCTTAGCAAGTGCCATGATTGATTTACCTCCTGTAAAGGTAGGCGTATGTTACAGCCTCGGTTGAGAGGGTATTGCGTTTCTGCTTCAGTTCAGAGTTGGTTCGGTTGTTAGTTGTTAGAGCCATAATAGTTCACAAGAAATACTGCTCAAGTTTAGTATATATACCGAAGGCACTTATCAGGGTCACAGATGAGAGTCACATGTTGTGACTAGCACAGAACGTCATTTAATGTGCAATCTACAATCACAGAATGGACACAGAAAGACATCTGTTTCAACGGGAATTGCATTGACCAACTCAAACATCATGCTACAGTTGGGGCATTGCATGGTATCACTCAGGTCAGATTGTTCTACAGGGAGTGCATGTTTTCGCATTGAATCTATAATTTGGTCATCTTCATTGATGTTAGTATGAGCTACATCTCGACCTTGTGCCCAGCGAAATGTGTAATATAGAAAGAATACGACCATGGGTGCGTAGATGAACATATACCAGTAGATGAACTCGAGTGGAACACTTACGATTATGCCATAAATGCCCAAGACACCGAGAATTAATCCGAGGGAAAAAACAGCCCACCTTCCCATATTTGATGTTGTGGATTGGTGGTATTGATCATCATAGTAATCATCATTCATCATGAGTTCTACACCCTAATACAACTTGAAGCTTGAAGCCTTCTAATTCCTTCTATCGATGAGAAAATGAAAATTTCGCAAAAGAAAGAAGGAACACGGGCCTTGCTGGCCCGGTTCATTAATTTACAATTATTATCTTGGAGTTACCTTTGTGACAATACCAACAGCTACAGTCATACCCATATCACGGACAGCAAATCTGCCAAGTTGCGGGAAGTCTTTGTAGGACTCAATGACCATTGGCTTAAGAGGTACCAACTTGGCAATCATGGACTCGCCTTTCTTAACAAAGTCGGGGTTCTCTTGAAGGACCTGTCCGCTACGCTGGTCGAGCTTCTGGAGGATCTGATCGAACCTGCAGGCTACTTGAGCAGTATGTGCGTGAATGACTGGGGTATAACCAACAGTGATGGCACTTGGGTGCTGAATGACCATTACCTGACCGGTATAGTCTGCAGCAACTGTGGGTGGCTTATCTGTTGGACCAGCAACATCTCCACGACCGAGGTCCTTTCTCTCAACACCACGAATATTGAAACCAATGTTGTCACCAGGTCCTGCCTCAGGCAGAATCTCATGGTGCATCTCGATGGATTTCACTTCTCCAGTCTTGTTAGGTGGCATGAATACGACCTTCATTCCAGTCTTCATGATTCCAGTTTCAACACGACCCACTGGTACTGTGCCAACACCCTTGATGGAGTATACATCGTTGATTGGTACACGAAGGGGTTTGTCAGTTGGCTTCGGTGGAAGTGCAACTAAATCAAGTGCTTCAAGAAGACAAGGACCGTCATACCAAGGTGTAAGTTCAGGAGTTCTAACCTTCAGGTTAGCAGCATCTAGTGCGGAAGTTGGAATAAATGGTACTGTACCTTTCTTGTAACCAATTCCAGCAAGGAATCCTTCTACTTCTTCCTTGACCTCTTTGTATCTGTCTTCACTGTACTTGACACTGTCGTCATCCATTTTATTGACGCACACAATTAAGCTGGGAACACCAAGAGTCATAGCAAGGTAAGCATGCTCCTTGGTCTGTCCGCCAGGACCGACACCAGCTTCGAACTCTCCTCGCTTTCCAGAAACAACAAGCAGACCAACATCAGCCTGTGAGGCACCAGTGATCATGTTCTTGATAAAGTCCTTGTGACCAGGAGCGTCGATAATTGTGTAATAGTACTTGTCTGTGAGGAACTTGAAGAAGGCAATATCAATAGTAAGGCCTCGTTCTCTTTCTTCCTTGAGTCTATCAAGTGCAAAAGCCCAAGCCCAAGAAGGTCTTCCTAGCTTCTCAGCCTCGGCTTTGTGTGCCTGAAAGGTTCGCTCATCTACTGCACCTGTCTCATATAGCAATCTGCCCGTCATAGTGCTTTTACCGTGGTCTACGTGCCCTATGACGACGAGATTGAGGTGCTCTTTGTCTTTTTTGCTCAATCTTATTCACCACGTTATTTTGGTCTATCCACTGAATCGGACAGACTTTTGCTGTGACCCTTGGCTGTGCTTTTAATGCTTTCGACAAGGCCAATTAACCAAAGAGAAAGAGAGCCCTCTAG
>SDNZ01000053.1 GCA_004524565.1 Candidatus Thorarchaeota archaeon | reverse complement strand
TCAGAAAATCGACATATAAGATTCTAGACTCAACCAGTGTTAGACTAGCTCTTGGAACATTCATTGGTCTTGAAGCTGATATATTGGTCAGAATTTTCATTCTTATTCCAGGACAGGTTTGGTGGTTCTTCTATGGTCTACCAGTAGAGGAACTTCAACTCATGTGGGTAGTAGCAGGATTCATCACACCAATCAAGGTCATTTTGGCCGCAATCGCAACCGTAGCAATTGGGAAATCGTTGTTAGGCAATTTTCAAGATCGAGCACACGATTTGAACAATCAGTTATCAATGGAATAAGAAAAAAAGAGAATAAGGGGGAAAATCCCCCTCGATATCTGATAGATAATACTACATTAGATCTGTCACGATCTTGTTAGACCACTTCTGTGCTGCAATTGCTGCCTTGTAGTCATATCCGGGTTTCTCATTACCAAGACAGGCTTGAACGAAATGAGCAATCATTTGTTTGTGTCCCCAAATCATTGGACCGGGTCCTTCTACCTGCCAGTTCTGGTCATCACCATTTTTACCGAATAAGGTTACATCAAAGACCTCTCTATTCTTGCTTGGAATCCAGTCAACAAGGATGGTCTTGCCATTGTTTCCAAATATCTCGAACCGACTGAGATCTAAACCCTTTGCTACCGTTGAGCCTACCATAGTTGTACCAACAACCCCATTTGCGAATT
The DNA here is from genome assembly GCA_004524565.1 of Candidatus Thorarchaeota archaeon. Taxonomy (GTDB): domain Archaea; phylum Asgardarchaeota; class Thorarchaeia; order Thorarchaeales; family Thorarchaeaceae; genus SMTZ1-45. Next base: position 17,405 of record SDNZ01000053.1, on the reverse strand, counting down.
TCATAATTCCTACAGTTTGGTAACCTTTGAAATCATTAATCCCTTCGATAGGCATATAGTTTGCAGTCCACTCGACGTTCTCAATTGGGCTGTTAAAGAACCACTGAAGCATATCTAGACTCCATACGGATAATGTGTAATCAGGATACCCCCCAGCTTTTTCGATATCCCAAGCCCATCCACTTAGAGGCCACTGATCTGCCAAATCTTCCGCCGCAATAAACTCTCTAAAGGTGATTGCAATAGGTTTACCAATTGCACCAGAATCAAGGAGTTCTTTTGCTTTCACGTACCCGGGGCAGGTTCTGAAGTTCAAAATAGGCATGAGAACCACACCCTTCTTCTCTGCAAGTTTACCCAGTTCTTCAGCATCTTTGAGTTTTGGTGCTATTGGCATCTCCAAATAGACATGCTTTCCGCCTTCAAGTGCTTGTTTTCCCATTGGATAATGGAATGGTGTAGGTGTTGCTACACATACGGCATCAACTTCAGGGTCGTTGCAAACATCACCCCAATCATAGTAGATTTTGAGATCTCTATTCTCTTTCTTCGCAAGTTTTTCTTTTAGTTTCAGAGCATACGCCTCGCTCTCTCTACCTTTCCTTGCTAATAGACCATATAGCTGAGAGTTAGGTACTTTTCGGAATGATGGAACATGAGCTGCACCACCAACAAAACCTACTCCAGCGCATACAGTCTTCAATACTTTTTCAGTCATTTTCTTCCTCGCCTCTCTAACTTTGTGTGTGTACCAAATTGATGTGTAAAGATTATGATTGACATACACATCTTTGGTAACTTTGTAATAATTCTGAACATAATCCGACTTAAAAGCCCTAGGGCGAGGCGGAACACAATAAGATATTGGGTTATGTGTTTGGTTTTCGAGCGAACGTGCAACTAAAATTGCACGTTTTTTAACTTATTTGATAGCTGTCAAAACACGTCCAGCGAGGAACCAGCTGATGTCCCCCAGTTGTTCATGAGGCATATAGAAAATGGAATTCTTGTCATAGAGTAATCTTACACTTGCTGGAAACTCTTCATCCGCATCCTCGAAGACGAGTAGAACCTTCACCATTGGTAGAAAAGATACTTCAAATCCAGCATCACCAAATTCGACCCTCTTTGCACCAAGACGTTCAAGCGCATCAAACAATTTCTCTTTGTGTTCTGTATACGCTGCAGTGAGTCGCCCGATATCTTGTTCATCAAAGGCATATCTACACGCCCAAGATCCACTAAGGGAATTGAATTTCACCCACTCCCCAGCAATACCTTCATCTTTTGCTTTACTATGGTAGTAAAGATGTGGAATAATTCGACTTGTGTGAAACTTCTTTTCTGCAAAGAGATCAGAGGTCTCTCCGGTTTCGAAATCTACTCTGAGCCCAAGTATTTCGACGTATTTGTCCCCAATACCGAATCTGTTCCTAAGAGTACGGATATCATCACCAAAGTTATCCCAGCTCCACCACTCAGAGCTCGTAGTGACTTCTTCAGCATTGAACCTACTCGCAAGTTCACGAGATAAACTCGACCAGTATTCTAAAATTTCATCAGGCATTTCTATCAACTCACTATTTTTCATGGGAGAATTTACAGTTCGATATTCCAGTCGCAGTACAAATTGCGTTCCTAGCATTGTAACCTGCAACGTGGAGAAGGGCATCACCATATTCCCGGTCCGTAGCCATTGAAGCAGTGCAGGGGTATGAATGATGCGCTTTCGCTACCTCATCGAATAAGGCATCTGTATCAGATATCGATTTGCCCCTGACCTTTTGACTAACATACCAAGTGCAGCCGCAGGGAGCTGATCTTTTTGGCCCTATTTCAGCTATCACGTCACCATTCATATCTACATAATGAATGGGGCTTCCAACCTTGTATGTTTCAATGAATTCGTCAATCAAAACTCCTTCTCCAAGTTCAAGTGTGCAGAAAGGTTTGGGAAATGCAGATTCAATACCAATATTATCCAGGGTCTCTTTCACTTGTGCTCTCAGGCCTGGTGGCACCCAAGTAGGATCTTCAATTGGCACTAATACTGCCTTCGCACCTGTAGCTTCTACTAGAAGATCGACAGCAGAAAGAATATCATGATGAATTGCTACAATGAGGAGAAGATCGCAAGATGTCAAATTCATGTTTTTGATGAATTCCTCAGGCTCTTCAATCATAGTTGGAGAAGGAGGATCTGTAGGATAGATGCCAACTATGTCACCAACATGGGATCCATAAGTAGCTCTACATTCAGAACATACAGGTTCACAACCTTCACAGAATGTCTTGAAATTGATCAGATTTCCAACCACACGTTCAGCAAATACATCACCGTATATTGTAGCTATTCGCAAAGAAATCACCCATGGATTAGCAACCTAACGCTTTATTATTAGAAAAGGGTGCTGATTGCGGCCCCGTAGAAAAACTGAGATAACAGAAACATAATATGTAACGGAAATCGCACATAATTTCGGATTTGTTTGCTATGGCACTGGGTGATTTTCTATTTCCTCATGCAGATCTGAAGCTTGTCATTGCCCGTTCCTTTCAAGCCGATGTTGAATCAGCAAAGGATATTCTATCAAAGGAGTTTCTTGAAAACGCAGCTCTAGTGAGATTGAACAAGGGAGATCTGCAAAGATTGGGTCTGAAAAATGGAGGACATGCCAGTATCAAATCAAAAGCTGGAACTATTGTACTCGCAGCATTCGTAGACGAGAAAGTTCCTGAAAACACGGCAGTCATTCCATATGGACCATGGGCTCTTGCTCTTGTTTCCGTTCCAAAAGAAGATACTCCACCACAATTGCATGGCATTTCAATAACAATCACACGAAGTGATGATGAAATCACTCCTCTGGAGGAGCTTCTTGAACATTCTTGATTTTTTCCACGACTTTGTCCGTGGCACCTCGTTCAAATTGAAGATGTAAACGGGGATTTTTCTTCAGAAAATCTTTGACCCTCTGAGCAGACATCATTGCACTCTTACGTTCGCCATCCTCAGATTCCCATCCTTTTTGGGTTGAAGTCTTGACCTGCAACCGTTGGACTGGTTTAACTGAAATCAATCTCTCAAAGAGACCACTTGGAGGGGGATCTTTACCAATTACAGTATCGAAAAATAACTTCCTTGCTTGCTCCCATTCTCTATCGCATTCTATCTCTTTCAAAAGGTAACTGTCTCTTTGCACTTCAAGGACATCATATGGACAGGAATGTTCGCATGCACCACAATATACACAGTGGTCAAGTATTGCAATCTTGTCTTTTGTGCCTGTTGGGTAGATAGCATCAACTGGACAGATATTGAAGCAGTTGTTGCACCCAGTGGGATCGCACTTCTCAAGCTTGACGATCTTGACTTCTCCCGTGAACGGTTTTTCTACCTTCAGTGCTTCGTAAGGACAAACAATAGCACATAGACCGCATTTTATACAGGTCTCATCATTGTGAATGAGTTTGCCGGTAATGGTTGGTTGTTTTATCTCACGGGCACTCGACTCAGTACATTCGACCTTGATTGCATCATCAGGACATATATCTTGACACAGACCACAGTAATCACAGTGATCTTCATCCACCCTAATTCCGACAGCTGGTCTGAAGTCCGGAGGTTTTGCATCATCAGACCAGAAAATCTTGATAGCCTCAGGACAGAGTATTTCACATAAGCCACAATAGGAACACTTGTCCTCGTCAATCTTGATGGTACCCTCTGCCTGTTCTAAGCCTTTGTAGGTCACAAGGGATTTCTTATGATCAACTTTGACTTCAACATCAAGAGAGTCAGTGGGACAGACCTTGGAGCAGAGTACGCAGGGTGCGCATTTTTCCTCATCAATTTCATGAGTTCCTTGAATTCGGGTAAACTCATTGACTGCCCCTTCACCTTCATACTTTGCATCAAAAGCCCCATAGATACAAGCTGAGTCGCAGAGACCGCAAAACGTGCAGATATCTGGATCGACATTGACCAATGGAGCACCTTCAATACGACCAGATGCAGTTTCTTGTACAGGACCGAGTGTGATTGCGTCCCATGGACATGGCAAGCATAGACTACACCCAACACATTTGGAAATTTCATAATCCAAGGTTCTATTGAGAAGTGATGTCTTCCAAGTCAAACGAATCTTTCCGTCAACAACGTCCATTGAAATGACTGGTTTCTCACCAATTAAAACTCTGGACTTGTCCATAGAATCACCTCCCTGTCACTTCCTCAGAACTCTGTTTCTTGACCAAGTTTCGGGGGAATTTCTTGCCTAGAGGGCCTATTTTCACAATGTCATTCACAAATTGAGTGACCTGCTCAGCGAAACTATCTGCTTCTGATGCTGATGCACTTCCAAAATATAATCTGCGACTGTCTATCCCGGCAACATCGAGTATCTCCCTCATCTTATCCGTTCTATTCTTCGCATAACGAGCACCGGATCTATAGTGACAGTCTTGAACATGACAACCCATGATTGCAACACCATCGGCACCAGCCGCAAATGCAGTGAGTAAAGTATCAGCATTGAGTCGACCTGTGCAGGGTACCTGTATTGGAATCATATTAGGAGGATATTTCATGCGGGCAGTTCCTGCTCTATCAGCTGCAGTATAGGCACACCAACGACAGAGATATCCCACAATTGCAGGCTTCTGTGGGTTGAATTCAACAGCTGCTTTTGTTGCACTCTCGAGTTGTTCATTTGACATACAGGGTAGGTCTAATGCACCGGATGGACATGCTGCTGCACAGGCACCACATCCCCTGCATGCGGCCATATCTATTTCGGGATAATTATATTCATTGAACTTGATTGCATTTGGCGTGCACACTTCTTCGCATAATCTACAGTTGATACAAAGGTCCACATCAAAAGTGGGCACACAGGCTTCACTGATGATGTCACCTGCGGTGAAGAGTGTTTTCACCTTTGAAGCAGCCAATCCTGAGTGAGCCACGGTGTCCGCGATATCTTTTGGACCTTGGGAGACCCCAGCAAGGAAGACTCCTTTTGAATGAGTAGAACTTGGACTAAGTTTTGGATGTTGTTCCAAGAAGAATCCATTCTCATCCAATGGTGTCTTGAACATTCGTGAGAGTTGAATATTGCTTGGTTCGGCATCCATACCAATCATAAGGACAACCAAATCAGTTTCAAACTCAAGCATCCGTCGTACAAGAGTATCCTCAGCTCTTATGGAAATATTATCTGAAATTGGATCATGTACTACTTCTCCGATTGTCCCTCGCACGAAGTTGATTTTGTATTCTTCAGCAGCTCGAACATATAGCTCTTCATGCCCTTTACCAAACACACGCATATCAGTATAGAACACATACACGTTACAATCAGGTAGGTGTTGCTTGACCTGAATCGCTTCTTTTACTGCTCCAGCGCAGCATACTCGACTGCAGTATGGTCGATTTAATCTATGGGAACGGCTTCCAACACAAGGTACGAAAACTATGTTTCGAGGGGGTGCTCCATTCGAAGGTCGTACTAGTTTTCCCCCACTTGGGCCCTCAGGGTTGATGAGTCGTTCGAGCTCAATGGATGTAATAACGTCGGGATTATGACCGTAACCAAACTCTTCTACAATGGTTGGATTAAACGGTTTAAAGCCTGTTGCAAGAATGACCGCTCCTACATCAATGACTTCAATCCGTTCGACTTCATCATATCTGAGTGATTTTGGTTCACATACTCCAGAACAGGATTGACACCCAATGCAATTTGCAGTGTCTATGAAAGGAGCAATTGGCACAGCATCAACTGAAGGACGAACCATTGCCTTTCGTTTCCCAAGACCCATATTGTACTCATCTGCTACCTCAACAGGGCATACCTCTAGACAACGATTGCAACCGGTACACGATTCAATGTCGACGTAGCGAGGTTTCTGCTTTACTCTAACTCGATATCTTCCTACATTACCCCGAACTTCAGTTACCTCAGCAAGAGTCATGATTCTGACATTGGGATGACGAGTCAACCTGGTCATCATCGGACCTAGAATACAGATACTGCAGTCAAAGGTAGGAAAGAGTTTGTCCCACTTTGCCATATGGCCCCCGAGGAACCCTTCTCTCTCAACGATTACTGTTTCAATCCCTGAGTCCGCCAGCTCTAGTGCACTGGTAATTCCAGCGACCCCACCACCAATAATCATTGCACGTTTTATTATTGGAAATTCAAAGGTTGGAATCGGATTCGAACCACGAACTTGAGCGATTCCTGTGTCAATGATTGCAGCAGCTTTTCTTGTAGCAACAACAGGATCGTCATAGTGCACCCAGCTACACTGTTCTCGAATATTAGCCATGTGCAAGTGACCGGGATCAATTCCTGCTTCTTTTACAGCTTCTGCGAATAGTTCTCTATGAAGATGTGGAGAACATCCAGCGATGACAACTCGTTTTGCTTTGCTTTTCTTGACTTTCGCAATGAGATCAGACACACCTTGTTCAGAACAGAGATGGTCATCCACATCGACGAGAAGAATACCTTCTGATTCGTATTTTTTTCTTAAAGATTCGATATCAATAGCATCAGCAACATTTGAACCACAGTTGCAAAGAAATACAGCTAGTTTATCACTGTCAATTTCCTTTTTCGATGGTTTTTTACTGGGATTCACGAGTTACACCGTATTATTCAATGTTCCAAATGGAAAGTTTAACATGCTGCGACTTGTATCCTATCGGATAATCCTTTTGGAATACCCTGAATCACTCAAGATGCAACTTGAAGTAACATATGTTCAACTATTACGGAGGTAAGACAGTGAAACTCAACCCAATGGACCTGTATAACTTACTCCCAAAGACGAATTGTCGGCTTTGTGAACCTAAGACCTGTATGGCTTTTGCAACAAAGCTTGCCCTGGGAGATATTTCACCAGATAAATGCCCTCCACTTCTTGAACCGGGATTTGAGAAGAATTTGGAGAAGCTAACAGAGCTGGTAGCACCAATGCTCTCAGCTGAATCAACTGGAATCAAACTCGATGAGAGCAAATGCACAGGCTGTAATAATTGCGTTGTAGTTTGTCCAGTGGATGTTGCAGCAGAACCGCCCACAAGTGAGGGTAAGGCAGCCATGAGCAAAGATACGGTATTCAGGGTTGAGAATGGCATATCCAAAATAATTAACCTGGAGAAATGCAGGAGATTTCCTCCAGACAAATTGAATTGTCGAGTCTGTGAACAATACTGCTGCACTGATGCAATTGAGATTTGGTAGGTGAGTCTGAATGGAAGATATTGTCTGTAATGGTTGTTCTTTACTCTGTGATGATGTAGCAGCAGGGGTGTCAGGTAAGACTGTCAATTCACTTGGACTTTGTAAATTAGGGCACATGCATTTGGAAACAGCTCTCACACATAGTGTCGGATCAAATGAAAAGAATCTGGAGAAGGTTGCAGATATCCTGATAGGTGCAGAGAATCTACTTCTCTATGGTTGGACTCATACATCAAATGAGGCGGTTAGAGAAGGACTGGGTCTAGCAGCCACTCTCAAGGGAAAATTTGCTTCAAGCACAGACATGGGCGCGATGAAGGCAATGGCTCACAGTATTCATTCTAAGGGTCTTGAAATCGATCTGGAATATGTGCGAAATAATGGAGAATTCATCATTTACTGGGGTGCAGATCCTTCTGAGAGCCTGCATCGACATCCTAGCCGATTTGCAGTCTTGCCAAGGGGCAAGAAGATACCAGAGGGCATAGAAAGTCGAACAATTGGAGTTGTTGATGTTCGTCAGACTGAAACAATGAAGATGGCAAATCATCGACTCATAATACATCCAGGCTCAGATGCAGAACTTCTGAACATTATCAACTCAGAACTGGAAGGAAAATCATCAATCAAAGGAACTGTCTTAGGAATTCCTGGAAGTGAACTTGTTGGTTTTATTAGTGGATTACAAAAGTCTGACTGCACAGTCATCTTCTATGGAAGTGGAGTGGTCAATTCAGGAAATCATGATGCAAACCTCACTGGAATCGCAAAACTTGTTGAAGCTCTGAGAAGTAATGGAAAAGAAGCATATGCGCTTCCTATGTTTGATAAGCCGAACACTATGGGAGTAATCAAAGCTACACTCACAGGAAAGTATGAAACCAATTCATTACAAAGACTGGTTGCAGGAGAATTTGATACAGTACTAATTGTGGGGGAGGATGTATTAGCAAATCTCCCAGGTCCTGTAGCCAAGGCGCTTTCAAATACAAAGATTGTTTATGTTGGACCACCTGGAGGTCTCACAGATAATAGAGCACTCGTTTCTATTCACACTATGGACACCATAATTACTGGCTTAGGAACCATGACAAGAGTAGATATGAATGATATTCAATTTAAGAAATGGAAACCCAGCAAAGAAGATGTAACTATTATTAGCACACTGATAAAATTGAAAGAACTCGTAAACAAGAAGAAATCATAGAATGGAGAATACCGAAATGAAGATTGCAGTCGCAGGAAAAGGAGGCGTTGGAAAGACAACTATAGCTGGAACATTGGCAAGACTACTTGGTAGAGATGGACTCAAGATACTTGCAGTGGATGCAGATCCGAGTTACACTCTCTGGTCTGCACTAGGCATCCCTTTTGAAGAAGCAAAGAAAATAGTTCCACTGACACAGAATGAAACCTTAGTAGAAGAAAGATTGCAAGTCAAAGGCGCGGAATCATACAAGGGTTTCTTCAAACTCAATCCCCGTGTTGATGATCTTGCAGAGAAATTTGCCATTGCAGGTCCGGACAACGTGAGTCTTCTAGTTGCAGGAACAGTCGAAATAGGAGGCTCGGGATGTATGTGCCCTTCAGCAACTCTACTCAAGTCACTCATGCGACATCTAATTCTCGGCACAGATGAGGCATTTGTAATGGATATGGATGCAGGTATCGAAAATCTTGGCCGTGGTACAACAACGGGGATGGATGCTTTATTAGTAGTTGCAGAACCAGGTCGCCGCTCATTGGATATTCTTGGAAAAATCAGAACATTGGCACAGGATATCGATGTTGGACGAGTCTTTGCAGTAGGAAATAAAGTTGCAAATCCTGAGGATGAGAACATGATTAGAGAATGGGTGTCGAAAGAGGAAATACCATTGTTGGGAATGGTTCCGTTAGATGAAAATGTAAAACAAGCAGATAGGAAAGGAGTTGCACCGATTGATCTGGACGAAAATTCACCGGGAATGCTTGCAATCGCAAAGATAAAGCAAAAGCTGATTGAAGTATCTAATTGAATCATGATATATCAAAATCAATGATGTTCTATAAGATTCGAACAGCATTAATTTTCTTTCTTAAACAAACACAATTACTAAATTTACGAAAGTTTTCGTAAGTTACCACTACCTATTGCTAATGATTCACAACCTTATTATGGTGCAATGTGTTTTGATTCAACACCACGCACAGGAACTGAATCGTAATGAAGAAGAAAGCTTATTTCAAAGCGGACGAGGCAGACACTGGACTTGGCAAGTTTAAGGGATTAGAAGTTCACATCGGAACAATAGTTGATGATGAGTGGGACGAACCAATGGGTCCTACACCAATGCCAAATCCAACTGATCTCCGCGCATGGGACCATAAGCTACTCAATCGATATCATCCTTCATACATGCCATATTGTCAGGTCTGTTGTCTCTGTACATTTGGAAAGTGTGATTTATCCGGTGATAAGAGAGGAGCTTGTGGAATTGATATCAAAGCGCAGCAAGCGAGGATTGTACTTGCAGCAGCCAATATAGGCTGTGCAGCCCATCTTGCACATGCTAGGCACTTGGTTGACCATCTGATTGAGGAGTTCGGACCGCGTACTGAACTTATCCAGGGACCAGGCACTGAAATACATGCCCCAGTTTCCCGTTTAGTGACAGGTATGCGACCAAGAACTCTGGAAGATGCGGCTATTATTGTTAGCTACTGCGAAACCCAACTTGCCCATACCCTCTCAGCTACGCACACAGGTCAAGAAGGAAGCTGGTTGGACTTTGAGAGCAAGGTACTCCATGCCGGGATGGTAGATCAGGTAGGAATGGAAATTGCAGACCTTGTTCAAATTTCAACTATGGGTTTTCCAAAGGCAGATCCTGAAGCACCTCTTGTCCAGTCAGGAATAGGCATGATGGATACGAATAAAGCCATTATCTTGACCATTGGGCATAACATTGTGCCAGCTGCATCAATTACCGATTATATTACCGAAAAGAAAGTTGGGAATAAAGTTGAGGTCGGAGGGATGTGTTGCACTGCTTGGGATATTACTCGGAGAGATCCAAGTGCAAAAGTAGTTGGACCTATCTCTTGGCAGCTTAGATATATCAGAAGTGGAAAGGCTGATGTCATTGTAGTCGACGAACAATGTATCCAAGTCAATGTTGTCAACGAGGCTAAGAAAGTCAAAGCACCAGTCATCTCAACTAGTGATAAAGCTGTGATGGGACTACCCGATAGATCGGATGATCCTATCGACTCGATTGTTGAAGAACTCGTTTCAGGTAAGATAGATGGAGCATTCATCCATGACCATCATAAAGTTGGAGAAGTTGCAACTAAGGTAGCTCTTGCTATCATGCCAAAGCGAAGAAAGATGAAATTCTTCCCATCGAAGAAACAGATTCAGAAGATGGCAGAAGAATGTAAGAAATGCAGTGAATGCATCAGAGCATGTCCAAATGATCAGCCAGTGATGGAAGCAGTACTTGCAGCTCAGCTGGGCAATTTTGAGCCTCTTCGTGAGGTCTATCAGAATTGTATAGGATGTGCCCGTTGTGAGTCCGCATGTCCTAATGACTATGATCTTCATAGTTGGATGGTGGTTGCTGCACAAGCTGATTGCAAAGATGAAACGCACATGGTACGGACAGGTCGAGGAGCCATTCAAGACATCGAAATCAGAAATGTCGGTCAACCGATTGTGTTCGGTGAGATACCTGGAGTAATTGCACATGTTGGTTGTGCTAACTATCCACAAGGTGGCAAAGATGTTCATGATATGTGTGAGGAGTTTGCTAAACGACGATATATCATTGTGACATCTGGGTGTGCAGCAATATCAGCTGGTCATGTAAAAGATGAGAATGGACAGTCAATATACGAAAGGCGCAGTGGTGAATTCGACGCTGGAGGAGTTCTTAATGTTGGCTCATGTGTTTCGAATCCACATATTGCCGGAGCAGCAATAAAAATCGCAGCAATCTTCGCAAAAAGGAACCTTCGTGGAAATTATGCAGAGATAGCTGATTACATTCACAACCGTGTGGGTGCAGTTGGTATCTCTTGGGGTGCCATGTCTCAGAAAGCCGCATCAATTGCCTCAGGCTTTTGGAGACTCGGTGTTCCTGTGATTGTGGGGCCACATGGTTCGAAATATAGAAGAATGCTGCTTGGTAAAGCAGAGGAAGAGAGAGCTTGGACCGTCTACGATGCACGCACGGGAGACCGTGTAGTAGTTGCACCAGGGCCAGAACATCTCTTCTATGCAGCAGAAACGGTTGCAGAAGCAAATGTATTGACAGCGAAACTTGTCATTCGTCCTAATGATACAGGTAAGGGACGGTCGATCAAATTGAGTCACTACATCGATATCCACGAAAAATACTATGGATATTTCCCAGATGATGTCTGGAAATATATCAGACGTGACACGGACATTCCAATCACGTTGAAAGACAAGATACATACTCAGATGAAGGAGAACAAATGGAAAGAGGGTAGGATAATTGATCCGACACTCTTGAAAGAGCAAGTTATGGGAGGTGGAAAATAGTGGTGATGCGTCCAGTACCTTGGCAGACAGGTGAGATCTGTGGACCGGAAAGTGCGAAATCCCTATCAAAAGCAGATGTTCTCAAGAGAGACCTGAAGTTGTGCAAGAAACTACTTCTGATTGTTGGATCAGAAGCGGCGACCGAAAAGTATGGTAAGGGTGACATGATAGACTATGCAATCGCCCTGTCCAAAGCTGGAAACATGGATGTCATAGCAACAGGAGGCGCAATTAAGGCATTTGTAGAGAAGGGCTTTGATAGAGCTAAATCAATGGGTGCCATGGAGGTTGCATTTCGTCTTCAAGATCCAGAATGGGTTGGTCCGTTTGGAAAGGGACCATATGACATGATCATGATATACGGAATGCCATACTATATGCAGTGGACTCTACTCTCAGCAGTAATGAATTTTGGGACACACATTACAGCTATTTCCATCAGTAGGTTCTTCCAACCCCATGCAAAATGGTCTGTCCCAAATATGAAAGAGAAGCAGTATAATGCGCTCCTTGAAGATATACTAGGACTAGTAGGAGGAGGTAAGTAAAGTGTCATTCGAAGATATACCTGTAGATGTTGGTGTAGTATATGAAGGTGAACGAGTTCGCGGCAAAGATATGTTAGTCGAGCTCGGTGGGCCTAAAATGGAAAAGAAATTCGAACTCGCAATTGCCCGAGATATGGGTGACATTGAGGACGAAAAAATCGAAATAATTGGTCCAGACCTCAAAGACATGGAAGAGGGAAGTTTCCATCCTATTGGAATTGTGATTGAAGTAGCGGGTAAAGATATAGAACCAGACCTTGAAGGAGTGATTGAAAGACGTCTTCATGAGTACGTTAACTTCGTTGAGGGATTAATGCATCTTAACCAACGCTACGACATCTGGATGAGACTCAGCAAGAAATCTTTTGAAAAGGGATTTAACTCGCTTGAGTTTCTCGGTAAGGTTCTGATACGACTCTACAAGAGTGAAATGAACATTATCGAGAAAATCCAGGTGACATTCATCACCGACCCAAAAATTGTCGATGAGCGTTATGATGATGCAATAAACCGATACAATCAACGAGATGAACGTGCACGAGGACTTGGTGACGGAGAAGTAGATACATTCTATGGATGTTCACTCTGCCAGTCATTCGCTCCTACACATGTTTGCACAATCACTCCACAGAGATACGCAAATTGCGGAGCCATAAGTTGGTTCGATGGTAGAGCAGCTGCTCGGGTAGATCCGAAAGGTCCGCTATATGCCATTCCAAAGGGTGATACAATAGACGAGTTCCGTGGTGAGTACACTGGTGTTAATCAAGCATACACAGAGAAATCGCTCGGAAAAGTGAATTCTGTTGCGCTCTATAGTGCCTTTGAGAAACCACACACAAGCTGTGGCTGCTTTGAAGCAATTGCCTTTGTGATACCCGAAGTTGATGGACTGGGGATAGTACACAGAGACTTCAAGGGTGAAACAGTCAATGGACTTCCATTTTCTAGCCTTGCAGACTCAACAGCAGGAGGTCGTCAAGTTCCGGGTTTCCATGGATTATCAATCGAATACATGCGATCTCCAAAGTTCCTACAAGTTGATGGTGGATGGGATCGGATTGTCTGGCTTCCACAAGTCATCAAAGAAAGAGTCCTAGAATTCATACCTGAGGATGTGAGAGATAAGATATCTACAGAGAATGATAGTATGAATGTAGGAGACCTCAAGACCTTCCTAAAAGAGAAGAATCATCCGGTTGTTGAACGTTGGGTTGAACTTGAAGAAGAGGACGAAGTGTCAATGGCAACGGATGCTTCAGGATCGGACTATGTAGCAGTTCCTGGAGAATTGACTGCAATGGTCGGAGGTGTAGGTGGTGGTCTTGAAATCATTTTCAAGAATGCTAAGATCTACGCTGAGAAAGTGATAATCAGAAGAATGGATAAGGGTGACAAAAAGAAATGACGACTGACAAGGAAAAGACTACATCGCTGGATGATATGTTCGGCGATTTCGCTGAACTTGTCCTTGAGAATGTCACAATAGAATTGGATGAGCTTAAGCTTGCTCTTCGTCCTATGGTTCAACAAATGGCAAAAACTGTCGCGCGTCCAGCTCTAGAGATTCCAAAGTCATTGATTCCAGCTTCTTTCAAAGCACCTATTGGGAAATATACTCAGAGTATCCAAGAAATCACCATTGGAGCTACAAAAGGACAAGGAGGTAGTAGAGGAAACACTCTCACTATTGGTGGTCACACAGCCCCAGCATGGGATCTGTTTCAAGCTCCTCCAAAACACCCACCTATCGTGACAGCTGATGTTTTTGACATGCCTATCTCCCTTGCAAAAGCAGTGAAGATGCACTACAAAGAGGTTCTTGATGACCCTGCAGAATGGGCAAAGCTTGTTGTCAACAAGTTTGGTGCAGATGCAGTAACACTTCATCTCATCAGTACAGATCGAGCACTTGGTGACACCTCACCAAATGATGCAGCGAAAGTAATCGAAGAGGTCCTTCAGGCTGTAAAAGTTCCAATCATCATAGGTTCTGCAGGCGATCCAGAAAAGGATGGACCAGTCTTAGCGAAGGCTGCAGAGGTCTGTGAAGGTGAAAAGACACTCCTGTGTTCAGCAACTGTGGATGTTTACGAGGATATTGCTATTGCCGCTAAGAAGCATGACCAAATAGTGTTGTCGTGGACATCAATTGATATAAACCAGCAGAAAGAACTCAACAGAAGACTCTTTGAATGGCTAACCCCAGAGCAAATTGTTATTGACCCAACAACAGCTGCTCTTGGATACGGTCTCGAATATGCATTCACAATAATGCAGCGTATGCGGTTAGCAGGGTTACTTGGTGATGAAGAACTACGATTCCCAATCAGTTCGGGTACAACAAATGCGTGGGCTGCAAGAGAAGCCTGGATGAATAATCCAGAACTGGGTCCAAGAGAACTCAGAGGACCTATCTGGGAGAGTGTTACTGCTTTAGCATTGCTACTAGCTGGAAACGATCTCTTCATGATGATGCATCCAGCAGCCATCAAGACATTACACGATCTGGTGGATTGGATGAAAGAACGACAAAAGATCAAACCGGAGGAGTATCCGGATTGGACCACATTGATAATTCCGGAGGGGACATAAATGGCAAAACTACCAGGTCCACTAGAGATCTACCCATTACTACCGGGAACGAATTGTAAGGAATGTGGAGAAGCTAACTGCATGGCATTTGCTACTAAGATGGCTGAACACACTGTCAAACTCAAAGCATGTACTCCTCTCTTTCAAGATGCAAAATACGCAAAGAAGTTAGACAAGATACAGGTTCTCGTTCGTCCTCCAGTCAGAGAAGTAGTCATTGGTGTTGGAGAGAACGCAGCAAGTATTGGCGGAAAACTTGTGCTCTATAGGCATGACCTCCGATACTCAAATCCAACATCATTCTTCATTGATGTGCCTGATACCCTGGATGGAGAAGCACTTGCAGCAAGAATCAAGGCGATAGAAGAGTGGACATACGTCTACATAGGTACAAACCTGAGGTTGGATGGAATGGCACTCAGAGGGGTCTCGCAGGACCCGAAGATATTCGCTACTGCTGCAAAGAAATTGGTTGAGTTGTCTAGCTGGCCTATTATGCTCTGCTCTCTAAATCCAGAGATGCTAGCAACTGCTGCAAATGCAATTGCTGACAAACGACCGCTTCTATATGCGGCAACAATGGATACGTGGGCGGAGGTAGGAGAGATTGCTCGAAAGCACAATCTACCCTTGGTTGCCTATGCTCCCGGAAGTCTTGACAATTTATCTTCCCTTGTTGGCACTTTGCGTGCCATAGGATTAGATGATATTGTCCTTGATCCTGGAACTGCATCGAGAAAAGGTCTAGGGACGACTGTAGATTCCTTCACACAAGTCAGGCGTTCTTCAATAATAGAGGAGAACGAACTACTTGGGTATCCTACAATTGCTGCACCAATTACAGTCTGGGCAGATTATCGTGAAGGAGAAGCTCCAGAATTGACCAAGTGGGATGAGGTCCTCACAGCATCAGCACTCATTGTGAGATACGCAGATCTAATTGTCCTACATAGCCTTGATATGTGGACCAATCTTCCAACAACATTCCTTCGAAGCAATCTTTACACAGACCCTGTGAAACCAGTGGCTGTTGAAGCGGGATTAATGGAATTTGGAGATGTTGGACCGGACTCACCTGTGATGTACACCACCAACTTTGCATTGACATACTTCACAGTAGAGAGCGACATCAAACAGGCGGGTTCTACTGCGTATCTTGTCGTAGTAGATACAGAAGGAATGAGTGTACAATCTGCAGTAGCTGGACGCAAACTAACTGCTGAAAGAGTTGCAGAAACACTCGAAGAATACAAAGTAGCTGAAAAGGTGAATCACAAGACTCTCATCAGTCCAGGAATGGCTGCAAGAATCAGTGGTGAAACCGAGGAAGTATCAGGTTGGACTGTCAAGGTAGGACCTCGCGACTCAAGTGGTATTCCCAAGTATCTTCAGGAAGGCAAATGGAAAGAGGAATGATTGCTGCATCCAAAGTGTGATGTGGGCAAGTGGCAAAGGAGAGAATAGTATGCGAGAACGCTTAGTAGTTTCAGTCGCTGGAAAAGGCGGTGTTGGAAAAACAACCACATCCGCCTTACTTACAAGAGCGGTCATTGAAAAAACAAAAAGAAGCCTTCTCGTAGTTGATGCAGACCCAGTCATGAATCTCCCTCGAGCACTTGGTATCGAAATCCCTACTTCGGTAGGTGATATAGCAAGCCGACTTCGAAAGAGCATCGATGAAGGATCTCTTGGCGGCGAAGTTGCTAAACAAGATATCTTAGAAGGAGAAATCTATGAGGCACTCGTTGAGGGAGAGCAATTCGATTTCTTAGCGATGGGAAGAACTGAAGGGGAGGGATGCTATTGTTATGTAAATCGTTTACTTACTCAGATCATTGATAACCTAAGTAAGAACTACGAACTCACCCTTCTTGATATGAGTGCGGGTCTCGAACATCTGAGTCGAAGAACAAATCGAAATGTGGATGTTCTTGTCATTGTTTTGGATCCATCAAGAGCTGCATACGAAGCAGCGCTTAGAATCAGAGACTTGGCAAAAGAGGTTCATATTGATTTCAAGAAGATTGTGGTGGTAGGAAATCGATTTTTGCCTGAAATGGAGGATGACCTTCAAAAGAAGTTAGAAGAAGAGAATCTACCCTTATTTGGTATGATTCCTAATGATGACGAACTATCGAAGGCAAACTATCTAGGGCAACCGCTAACAGAACTCAATTCAGATTCACCAGCTGTACAAGCAGTCGAGAAAATCGCAGAAAAACTTGGGCTTCTAAGTGAAGCAGCTATGTTGAAGCTCCTTGGAAAGGATACATAGAATCAAGAGGAACCGTTGTAACATGTTGTGAAAGGAGGCAGTAACCAAAGATGGTTGATGGAGAATGGACAACAAAATACAAGGACAAGATAGTCCCAGCTAACATTGCTATCTCCAAGATTCGAAGAGGGACTCGCATCTTCCTCGGAACTGGGTGTGGTGTTCCGTACCACCTAGTGCAGGAG
>SDNZ01000200.1 GCA_004524565.1 Candidatus Thorarchaeota archaeon | reverse complement strand
GATTTTTGCCACTGGCAGTAAAGGTGGAATCCAGGAACAGCTCCTCGCTCGTTTGGGGCAGTGCGTTCTTACTAGTCCAACAGCATGTGCATATGATGATACACCAGACATAGCAGAGACATACCCAGTAGGCAAGATGATTGCTATGTTCGGAGACGGTCATCAGGTGAAGAAAGGACCTATTGATGGGCGTGTATTGTGGATGTTACCTCGCATGAGTGGTACCTTTGTTATCCAAGAGAGCTTTGGTCGGACTAAAGGTGTTGCAGGAGGGAATATCATTTATTTCTGCAAGGATGTAGAAAGTGGAATGAAAAGTGGAAAGGCAGGGGTGAAGGCTATCGAATCTGTTAAAGGAGCATATACACCCTTCCCAGGGGGTCTCGTTGGTTCGGGTTCAAAACCATCTTCTCGATACAAAGCACTTCATGCATCAACAAACGAGAGATATTGTCCTACAATGAAGGGAATCGTACCTGATTCATTCGTACCAAAGGATAGCAATTTTGTTGTTGAAATCGTAATTAATGGTCTCACAGAAAAAGCAGTAGCTGACGCCACAAAAGCTGCAATTCTAGAGGTGTGTAAGCACGATGGTGTCATTAAGATCTCTGCTGGTAACTTCGGAGGAGCACTGGGTAAATACAAGATACATCTTCACGAACTAGGATGGTAAGATAAACAAGGGGTAAGAATAATGAATAGTGGGTCTGTGTATGTCCTTGTCACATCTGGCAGGACTCTAAGTCAAGGAAGAGCTATGGAAAAGGGGAAGATGACTTCCGATTATGAAGATGCAGTTGCTGTTTGCGAGCTTGATGCGACATCTATGGAATCTCTTGGTATTGAAAATGGTGAAACAGTAGTCGTCAAGAGTGGAATCGGAGAGATTGCTGTGAAAGCAAAACTCAACAAAAATCTCCATCCAGGTTTAGCATTCATCCCATGTGGACCGTACTTCAATTACCTTCTTGATTCCTATACTCAACATACGGGCATGCCCGGATTCAAATCACTTGCAGTTACGATTGATGCAGCTCCGGAGATGAAAATATCTACCATAGAGGAACTTGCCAAAAAAATCAAGGAGGGCAAATAATGACAGAAGCGAATAATATTTTCAACGCTGTACCTTGCACATTCTGTGGTTGTCTTTGTGATGACATAATTATAGAGGTCGATGGAAACAGGATTGTCAAGAACACAAATGGTTGTGCAATTTCAAAAGAGCGATTTATTGGTCATGCAGAGAATAGATGTCTTGAACCAACTGTAAGTGGCAAAACTGTTTCGCTTGAGAAAGCAATTGAAAGAGCTGTTGAAATAATTACGTCTTCTAAACGTCTTCTAATATATGGCCTGAGTTCAACTGAAAACGATGCACAACGCGAGGCGTATAGATTAGCAGAGCTAACAGGTAGTGTTGTGGACAATACAACATCTGTCTGTCATGGACCGACTATTCTTGGAGCTCAGGAGTCAGGTGAAGCAACATCATCTCTAGCAGAGGTACGACATCGTTCAGACCTGGTCATATATTGGGGAGCAAATCCTGCAGCGGCACATCCCAGACATATTCCACACTACATACGTCAACCTGGTGAGTACATCAAAGATCCCAAGAATGATAGGAAAATTTGGCTTATTGACATTAGAGAAACAACCACAGCTAGAATGGTGGATAGATTCATCAGAATTGAACCGAGAACTGATCTCGAGGTCATTCAAACCCTGAGAGCACTAATTAGAGGACATAAACTGGATGTTTCACAGGTTGGTGGAATAAGTATTGCAGATCTTGAAGAGATTGCGATAGCGATGAAATCTGCCAAATATGGCACACTATTCTTTGGTTTGGGACTGACGCAGAGTTGGGGAAGACACCGCAATATTGATGCAGCAATTCGACTGATTCAAGATCTCAATGCACACACCAAGTGGGGTCTATTACCCATGAGAGGGCACTACAATGTTTCCGGTGCAAACAAGACATCCACCTGGGTGACAGGGTATCCATATGCTGTAGATTTTGCACGAGGATATCCAAGATTTTCACCTGGAGAATATACTGCAGTGGATATGCTAGCTAGAGGTGAAGCAGATGCTTTACTTAATATTGCAGCAGATCCAGTTGCACACTTTCCACGGAGTGCAGTTTCGCATCTAACGAAAATACCAGTGATTAACATAGATCCCAAGATCAACATGACTTCCCAAGTAGCAGAGGTCAATATTCCAGCTGCAATTGCTGGAATAGAGTGCGATGGGGCAGCAACTAGAATGGATGGGTTGCCGCTCTATCTCAGAAAAGTGATTGAACCTCCAGAAGGAGTCATTCCCGATCGTGATATTCTGAGAATGATAATCAAGTCTCTGGAGAAGGTGATGAAATAATGACTGAGCATCTAATATTGAAAAATGGAGTAGTATTTGATCCAATGAATGGTGTCGAAGGCGAAGTTATGGATATTTGTGTGTCCGAAGGAAAAATCGTGGAGAAAGCACCGAGTAATGCAAAAGTCATTGATCTTAAGGGCAATACAGTGATGGCTGGAGGCGTAGATCCCCACTCACACATTCTTGGTTCCAAACTGAATGTTGCGAGGGTGGTTTCCCCCGATGTTAACAGACACCATCCTTACCCTGCTACGAAAAAGACTCGGTCCGGTGTCGCTGGTATAATTCCATCATCCTTTGCAACTGGTTTTTTGTATTCTGCCATGGGATACACAACAGTTGTTGAACCTGCATTACCAGCTACGAAAGCTCTAGGTGCATGGGAAGAGATTGAAGATATTCCTGGACTAGACATTGCCATGCTCCCGCTGTTCTGTAATAGTATGATCTCATTCAAATATGTCCAAGATGGTGACATTAGCGGGCTTGCAGCTTATATTGCATGGACACTAAAGAAAGTAGGAGGTCTTGGTGTCAAGGTAGTCAATCCTGGAGGAACCTATGCATGGGCATACGGGAAGAATGTCTGTGGTTTAGACGATGAAGTTCCTGAATGGGATGTAACGCCAAGGACCATAATGACAGGTTTGGCAGAAGCAGTTCAAGAATTGGGACTTCCTCACCAGATGCATTTTCATCCAACTAATCTCGGTAGACCGGGCAATGTTCATACCACAATGCAACAACTTGATGCAATAGGGGGAATCAAACCATCGGGAAAGAAGAAAGAAGTTGTTCATCTTACTCATATGGCTTTTGATTGTCTTGGAGTTGTGGAGGAAGGTATGTCTAATTGGAAAGATGTTGCATCAGGTGGTTTGACATTTGCGGACTATTATAACAAGCATAAACACTTCACAGTAGATCTTGGACAGATTACATTTGGGCAGTCAATGACTATGACTGGTGATGGACCTTTCCAGCACTCCCTTTACTTACTGACTGGTGGAAAGGCAAAGTGGTCGAATATCCCAGTAGATGTTGAACTTCCAGGTGGGGCTGGAATTGTACCCTTCACTTTTGAACCTAAGAGCCCTGCAAACGCAGTCCAGTGGGTAGGGTCTCTTGAGTTTGCACTTAACATAAAGGACCTGTGGCGTATGTTTCTGAGCACAGATCATCCGAATGGAGGACCGTTTCTAAAATATCCCCTATTGATATCATGGTTGATGAGTAAGAAACAACGAGAGCATTGGCTAGGGAAGGTCCACAAGTTCGCTAGCGAACGTTCTACCCTTGCAGAAATCGAAAGAGAATATTCGCTCAATGATATTGCAATTACAACCAGAGCGGCACCAGCTAAGATTCTAGGGTTAGAGAAGACAAAGGGGCATCTTGGTTTAGGTGCTGACGCTGATATTGCAGTCTATGGTTTTAACCCTGAAAAGACGGATCTTGCAAATAACCCTGACTTGATATTGAAGCACTTCCTCCAAACGGAATTCACATTCAAGGGAGGACTGCAAGTATCTAAGAAAGGGATTGTCGGAAAACAACTACACTCAAGGGTCATCTCAGTTCACCCGGAACTCAATCAAGATCTAAGTCAACGAATCGATAGAGAACTTGAAGAAATGATGAGTAAATGGTTCTCACACTCTTTCAGTAATTATCCAGTTCCTAAGAGGTACAGAGAACACCTAGAGATGCCAACAGTTATCGATTCTACAGCAGTAAAAGCTTAAAGTGGATTTAGATAAATATGGCTATTCTTGGTACACTCTCTGGAAGCCGCTCCATAACATTCGTAGCAATCTTTGCGGCGATGATTGCAATCCTTGATTCAATACCTATGATTCCAGGATTTTATAGTGGAGTCTGGGACTCCTGGGGTTTTATGCTGAGTCCAATTGTTGGTATATTACTAGGTCCCATACTTGGACCAATTTCAGTCGGACTAGGTGGATTGGTAGGGCATCTAATTTATTTCAGAGACCCTCTTGAGCTGTTGTTTATGCTTGGAGCTCCAGTTGGAGCTGCAATGGCAGGGCTTGTTTACGAACAGAG
>SDNZ01000199.1 GCA_004524565.1 Candidatus Thorarchaeota archaeon | reverse complement strand
CTCAAAGGTGGAGTTAGTTTTCTATTCAGGTATCCCTATGTCCGCTACATCGTTGTTGGAGGTATGATGGCAACTAGCTCCATCATGGTATGGGGTAACTTGATTTTATTCCCAATGTACTACATGTACCTAATAACAGATGTAGCAGTAGCAAGCTTCAGAACCCTCCTGTTCACTCCAGGGATATTTGCCCAAGAACGCTCAGGCATATGGTCACGACGATTTGAGCCAAAGAAATGGATTCCACGATTCCGATTTTTACAGACCTGTGGATTTGTATTCTTCTGGGTATTTGCAACGATAATGTTTCTCTTTCCGCCAGCTGATGCCTCATCTGTGAATGTTGTAAGCATCTACTGGCCTTTCACGGGTATTGAGCTTCTGACTTTACCACTGGAGAATCTTCTACCCATTGCATTGATTTTCTCAACATTTGTGTTGACATCATTCTTTGGCGGATTTGCTGAGATTCTCACCCAGCGCGTGTTGCTTGACATCATTCCAAACAAGATACGGAACAGTATGTATTCCCTCGCACCAACAATAGCTACACTCTTTGCGATTCCACAGATAGCATTGTTTGGTTGGCTTCTGACAATAATTGGATTCCCATTGACCTTGATGTCATGTGGAGTCGTGTCTGCAATGGGCGTTCTCTTGATCATTCATGGATTCAGACATGAACGTCCAATCATTGAGGGCGAGACCTGGGGTAATGGTTATGCAGGTACTCCCAAGGAAGAAGTTGATAGAGCTTTGACGGAAGAAGATATCCTTAAGGAAATTGAAGGAATTTCTCTAATCGACGAATAATACACAATAGACCGCTCTATGGGGCGGTCTTCCTTTCTCTTTTTGAAAATACTCCTCCTCCATTCAATGGCAACAAAGTTAATACATGCTCACGCATTGGCTGCATTGGTGTATATACATGAGTGATAGGCCAGGATTTCTGATGGTGACCCATGGTGGGTCTGGCCTTCAGACAATGGATTACGAACGTAAAATGGTTCGTGAAAAGGATGTAAAATTTGATGGAGAAGACGGTTCTCTCGAAGTAACTGATGTACGCCTCGTCTGGTACAAAGCACCAAAGAAACAGAGTGGCTTAAAGAAATTCGGAGCTCTTGCAGGTGCAGTAGCAGGTGCAGCCCTTCTTGAAGGCGCAGGTAGACAGATTGGCGGCATTGGTGGGCACGCGTTACGAAGTGTAGGTCGAGGAATTGGGTATGCTGCAGTCGGAACAGCGGTGTCTTCTTGGACACGAGATTCCTATTATAATAAAGATGACAAGGGTAACACTGAGAGTATCGCACTACCTCTAATAGCAATCAGTAATGCCGCGCAAAGTGGGAAGAAACTCGTTGTTGAATTGAAAGCTGGCGGAAATATGCAGTTTGAATTCAAGCAAGACAAAGTAATTCCCGGTGTAGTTGCCAACGTCAATACCGCACAGGACCAAGGTAAGTGTCCCTATTGTGGAACTGGAGCTGGAAATGCAGTTGCATGCCCGAAGTGTGGTGCTCCTCTTGGTGGATCTGGTGAAGGTGGCGGTGGTGGTCATGCAGCATCCCACGGTGGTGGTGGTGGAACTACTATTGATGTACGTGGAGCTCGAGGTGCTGGTCCTGGAGGGTCGATGAGAATCACCTACGGTGAAGACCTAGATGGGGACGGGCAACCCGATTCTGTTCAAGTAGACTATGGCGGCGGTGGAGGTGGCGGTAGCGGAGCAGGTGGATACTGCTCAAATTGTGGGCAACCCTATCCTGCAGGCGCTAAGTTCTGCAATGGATGCGGCCATAAAGTCTGATTCTCAAAATCAATAATTGATTGGGTTCCTCCTTTGAGGAACCTTTCTTCTTCTTTTTACCTGAACATATCTTCATCCTTAGGCCTATTGATATCTTTTGCAGATTCTTCAGAATCCGTGTATGAATAGCCCCGTACAATTACCACTGGAGTCCTCTGCCCAGCTTGTCCCAGGAGTGGTTCAGCGAGCATTGCAATCTCATCAATCTGGCACACGGTAGACCTCTTCAAGACTCTACCATAGAGGTCTCTCTTTCCTTTGTTATACTTGAATGGAGCAATCCCTGCACACCCAATTGCTACGTTCAAGGAACCATTTCTCCAAGGTCTGCCCTGAGTATCCGAAATGATGATAGCTAGTTTCTTTCCTGTAGCTTTGCTTAGTGCATCCTGTAAGCGCTGTGCAGAAGCATCAGGATCTTCTGGTAATAGGATATACTTTCCCTCTGGTGCATTAGATTTGTCGACTCCACTGAAATTACACACTAATCCCGAGTGCGTTTCTGTAATCAGGACACCATCTGTCTGTATTATTTCAGTACTCTCTCGTATCGCTAGTTCAACATGAATTGGATCAAATCCATTTTTCGAAGCGATCTCTCGAGCTTTAAGAGATGGTGCTACAACCTCAGAATTAACTACTCTGCTTTCTGACACTGAAACAATCTTTGATGCGATTACAATGATATCTCCATCTTTGAGTCTTCTTTTGGAGTTCTTCTCTGCTTCTAGGATTAATTTAACAAGATTATCATGTGGTTTTACAATTGGAAACTTTGCAATGGGAAATGCTAGGATCGCTTCTGGTGACATTGAATTTTCTTAGACTTCTTGTCGCATAAAGCTATTTATCATTAATTTAGAACACGTGTTCTAATAACCCAATATTAGGGAAAACTTTCTATCTGAATTTCAGGGCTGTTTAACAGAGCTAGCCACAGAAAAGAGTAATATGGGCTAAATCGCATTCGGTCAGTACTGGCCAATGCGCAAAACACTTTGATATAGGGTATGATACGCTGATTTGAAGCCGGCCTAATACGGAGAGATATGAATTGAGTCCCGAAAAGAACACAGAAACAAGGAAACCTACTGCTGCACCTTCAGGCGATATTAAACAAGGTACAATTGCTAAGTTCATGAGAAAGAGAACACAGCTAGTGGGCTTTGAAACAGGACTCAATAAGCACACACAGTATGCAATAGAATTCTTGGATAATGCTATAGATGCACTCGAATCATGGTGGTGGAAGACCAAGAGCCGTCCAAGACTTAGGGATCGTTTAGATCCTGAAATATTGGAGCAGGTCAAAAAGAAAATCGAGGAAGAGCAATTCGATTCCATAGCACTCAGTAAAAAACTTGAGCGAGATGTCAGGGCAGGAAAACAAGTAGAGCTGCCTCCACGCAAGAAAGACACAATTGATGAAAGTATAACTGAATTCAGGAAATTTTTGATGCCTCTCAGACCTCTTCTGAGCAAGAGAGAGCCAATTGTTGTGATGCAACTGACAGAAGTTCAGATGCCTGATCTCATACCTATAGATGATGAAGAAGGATTCAAAGTATATGAGTTCACGTGCTTTGATACCGGTGTTGGGATGGTTCCGGCTGATCTTGAGAAATTCGGTATCTATCTAGCATCCAGCAAATCTGAGAAGCTTCGTCAGACACGAGGTAGCCAAGGTTTCGGAGCACCTTCAGCATTTAGTGATGCGCAGAATACGACTGGGAAACCTATCTTCACAGTATCAAAGAGATACGATGCTGATGTTGCTACCGCCTCATTCTTCTATACAACCACATCAAACACAAAGGATTACACTGGAGGTCCGATTAATCTTGAACTACCTTTCAATCATGGTACTTACATTCGACTTCACTATTTGAATATTCAATATAGACGTGGATATGCTGATATTTATTCAGAAATGGCATCACTACTTAATGCTCACGCAACTATCATCTTTATTGATCCTTATGGTACAGTTAATTTTTATCCCCGTCGTGTGGATGTCTTCCCCGATGAACCAAAATACGCACAACCACATCCTTCAAGTATTAGGATAGGTGAATTTCAGGATTTACTTCGTGAAACCCACGAACCTGATTTGAAGAGCTTCTTGACAAAAGCCTTCGTTAGATTAAGTGACAATAAAGCTAGAACTATTGTCAATGAGGCAAGTAAAGATCTTCGTCGACGTCACCTTGATGCCCTTTCGTTGAAAACTCCAACTGATTCTCTATCAAAAATCGAGGTTGAACTTCTTTACCGGGCTTTCTCAAATGAAGAGTATATAGCTCCCCCTACTGATACTGTAGTCACCGTTGGAGAGGAAGTGTTTGAGCAAACTATTAAATTGGCGTACAAACCTGATTTTACTTCTGCTGTAACGCGAAAACCAACTTCTGGGAAGGGTCTATCATTTGCTGTTGAAGTTTGTATCGCCTATGGTGGCGAAATAAAACCTGCAACGTCTGCTCCCATGGTCTTGTGGCGGTTTGTTAATAGAGTTCCAAAATTGCGAGACAATAGCGATTGTGCTACATGGAAAGCAACTACTTTGGTTAATTGGAAGAATTACAAAGTACAAACTTTTGATAATGGAATTCCTCGAGGTCCCATTATGGTATTCATTCACGTTTGTGGTGCGTATGTGCACG
>SDNZ01000198.1 GCA_004524565.1 Candidatus Thorarchaeota archaeon | reverse complement strand
TCTGAGCCATTTTGATTCTTGCATCAGTCATGTCCGATGATTGGACAATTCCCTTCTCGTGTAGAATTTTGTATTGTCTCTTAACTATTGCCAGAGCATCATCATTTTCAGACACTTTCAAATCTAGAGCACTTCCGATTGCCTTCAATGTCATATCATCATGAGTTGGTCCGAGACCTCCTGAAGTAATAACCACATCACAGGCATCCATCAGAAACTTCAGAGCTTTTCCTATTTCTTCAATCTCATCTCTAACTGAAACAAGTCGCTTGATTTGGACTCCTAGGGCAACAAGACGTAGTTCCATCCAATTGGAATTTGTGTCTAGAACATGGCCATCTAACACTTCGTTTCCAATGGCTAGTATCCCAATAGTTCTAATCTTTGGAATCATCAGTTATCCTTCTCCTTTCTCTGCTCCTGGATTCAATTCAGAATCTAACATCTGTGATAATATTTGCAATCGTTCAAGACGTTGGGTAGCTATCTCTCTCCCTCTCTCCGTGACAACACAATTTGCAAGATCTTGCGCCAGTGGTAGGAATTCACGCAGTTTTACTCCAATTTCCTCTAGATCTTGACCCGGAAAAATTCTAACTCCATTGAGGACATACTGGAGTACACCCACTATTCCTAACTTCAGAATTTTATCTGCTTCCCATAGAATCTGTGCCTCAATCGGTTCGAGTGTTTCTTTGATGGTCAATCCAACGTGTTTTCGAATAACATCCGAAACCTGAGCAATCATTTCAAGATCTATGCCTTCTTCTAGAAGAATCTCCTCTGCAATTTCAGCACTCGCAATTCCATGATGCTCTGCTGAAATTCCACCAATGCCTGGTTTTGCTACATCATGCAACCATGCTGCCAGGATGATCACATCCATATTTGCTTCTGTTCCAATTGCAATATACTTAGCGAGATTAACGACTTCTTTTATGTGATCGAATCTATAGTTGTATAATGGAACCCTCTGTTTTTCAGAAGCGATCTTCCATTCCTCTTTAGCTGCCTTTCGCGTTGTGATCTCCACAACCTTCTCTAGATTCTTCTCGATATTATCCTTCATTGTTGGTCAGCGTGAATTCACGAAAACAATGTACTTATGAATTGTATCAATTGGTTTTAATTTTAGAATAGAGTTTCAAAGTATTTTCTAGTACAATCTCTCGAACCTCTTCTTCTTCTCTTCTGAGAATTGATGCAACTTCCTTGAGTGCAATTGGTAGGTTTGCAGGAACGTTTCTGGTCTGTTTATCAGGACTTAAGACGGGACTATCAGTCTCTAAGAGTAATCGCTCGATGTGAACTGCTTTCACTAGTTTCTGCTTCTGAGGAGATCTGACAACTGATGTTGGAATCGAGAAATAATATCCGAGGTCTCTTGAAGCTGTTCTTGCCAGACTAGCTTTTCCGTCAAAGGCATGGAGAT
Source organism: Candidatus Thorarchaeota archaeon (assembly GCA_004524565.1). GTDB lineage: Archaea > Asgardarchaeota > Thorarchaeia > Thorarchaeales > Thorarchaeaceae > SMTZ1-45. The sequence goes on along the minus strand of SDNZ01000198.1, from coordinate 3,071 downwards.
GAACTTTACTGGCATCACAGGATTCAAGCACTTCTAGAGCTTTTCCTCCTGCTGACCGAGAGTGCACTTGTATTGGCAATTGATACTCATTGGATAGAGAAATCAATTTTCTGAAACAAGCTTCTTGCAGGTCACGTTCCTGGTGGTCTCTAATCAAATAATGGTCAAGACCGGTTTCACCAATTGCGACCAATCGTTCATGGTTAGATTCTAACCACCTAATAACAAGATCACAGTCAACAAAATGTGTTGGGTCTAATCCTACAGATGCAAACACACTCGGATATGCTTCAGCTATCTTACAACTTTTATCCCAAGTTTCTTTGTCAATTGATGATGTGATGATACTGATACCCAAGTTCTTTGCATCAATGATGATTGAATCGCGGTCCAAGTCAAATGCTACATTCTCAAGATGACAGTGAGTGTCAATCATTCTTGGGATTCCATTCAGTTCATTCACGCCCTTCTGACTCTCATATCATTTCCATATTTTTCGATGTTCAGTGTTGTTGATTTTCAAGTAGTTCACGAATATACTTCGTAGCTAGGTTATCATCAGTTGTGAATTTTGTAAAGGTCTTCTTTTTTGCTTCTTCAATGGATGCAGCAATTTTATCCAAATTCTTACACCAGATTAAGTGTCCGCGCTTTTCCATTTCTCGTAGCAGCTGTGCTTGATGTCCTTCCATCAGAGTTGTATTTTCTATTACAACAAGTTTGAGCCCTCGCGTGACACATTCCATTGTTGTTCCAGCACCACCTGTGCTTACAATTACGGAAGCTTTATCGTAGGCTCTATTGAGATGCTTCAGAAATCTGAAATATCTGAAATATTTCGGAATGTACGTTCCTCTCCCTATTTGCCCAATAATTGACTCGTTCAATTCTCCTGTCTTTGAAAGTTCATCCATTTTCTGGATTAAAGGATCAAAGTGAGCTGTTCCAACGGTCACAAAGATCAAAGTAATTGACCTCCATATACTGCTCCAGGAATTTTCTCGGAAAGGGGTTTCCATTGAACCATAAATAGACTGACTCTTCCCAGCATCATGCGACCCGTCTTTGAAATGGTTTCCACTCTTGACATACTCTCAATGAATACTGTTGGAATCCCAAGGGTTCGAGCTGAATAGAATACTGGTACTGTCATACCCGTTCCACAGCTAATGATTACATTTGGTCTGAAAATTGACAAATAGATAAATGAAAGAAGAAGTGTGAGGATTGTACGAATCACTGACATCAATCGAGAATCTTGAGGTAGCAAACGAGGAGTTAACACACGAAGTACTCTCCCTTTTAGGCGAATTTTCTTTGGAGTTAACTTGTCAAGTAATCCAATGATGTAGATATATTGGAACTCGTCTCCTAATGAATCAACTAAGGCGAATGTCTGTGCAGTGTGACCACCTCGCCCAAGCACTACTGCAATCTTCTTCATTGGAGCACCTTGAGTGTTCACTCATTCATTTGATTGATAAACACTTTCCCTCTGACCAGCGTTGAGTACTTATACCCGAAGGTATCTAGCTAGAACTGCCTGAACCAGAAAATGGTTAACTATTACATCGATCGGATCGATTTCCATTAAGTGATGATTTACTAGTGGAGTGAATTTCTTGGTTGAATATATCTTAGCTACAAAATTCTACAATGAAGAACGACAATTAGCTGAATTCATCGGGAATATTGCTAGTCAAAAAAATAAACCCAAGAAAATGGTGTTCCTGAATGACGGGTCTACAGATGCAAGTGAGGATATAGTTCGAAGAGAGGCAACAAGGTATGGTCTAGATTTCATTGTCATCTCAATGCCAAAAAAGAAGAAAGGAAACCTAGATACTCTTGGAAGGATTTGGACTAAAGCACAACCAATATTGAAAGAGCTAAGTGATAATGTCAGGTATTTTGCCACAATTGATGTTGACACGAGATTATCTCCTTTATACTTCTCAAACATGCTCGACTACCTTGAAGCAAATCCATCTATTGGCGTTGTTGCTGGTCAAGCTTTGAACGAACCAAAACGAACCTTTCCAATGTTTACTGGTAAAGTATTCCGATCCACTATAATCAAGATGATTGACAAATATTGGGATATCTCTATCGACTCTTTTATCAATGTTAAAGCACTTAAAATGGGATACAAACTAAAGATACTGGATGTTTCAGTTGATACTCCCCAAACTCATCTTCAAACACTAAAGGGAAGATATCGATCTGGAAGACTTGCATATTATGCTGGGACTTCATTACTATATGTCCTCACTAAGGGTGTATTGAAGTTTGATGCACAATATCTCAGAGGCTATTGGTCCGAACGAAGTAGAGGAACATGGATTTCAACTGATGTAGATATTAGAGCGTATTATGGAACCGAATTTGAAAGAAGAATGCTTACCTTGGTCAAAAGGGCATTATCATTATAAGCAGATTGAACTCCACATGTATAAAAAGGCAGTATTATCCCCCAAATCCCATTTTTAGAGGAGAACCAAATTAATGTCCAAAATAGTAGGAGTATCTGAATACTACAACGAGGCGGACAATATACCTGGATTAGTCGAGAGTCTAGCTAACCAGTCTAAATCTCTTGAATTACTGATCATCATTGATGATGGAAGCTCTGATGACTCCACAGAGATTTATCAAAAACAGCTCAATGACTTTGGAATAGACTACATATTGTATACAATGCCACGAAAACTTAGACCTGATGCGAATTTGAAGGGGCGAGCGTTCTCTAAGGTGGATATTCTCAACAACGACTGGTTCGATACACAAAACTACGATTACTTAATGCTCATTGGTGCAGATACACGATTTCCAAGAACGTATATTGAACTTGGTACAAAAATTATGGATAGGTTTCCTATCTTTGGTGTAATGGCTGGCAGAATTCATGGAGAACCTGGCAGTCCTACGCCTATGGGTACAGGAAAGATAGTTCGAAGAAATGTTCTCAACCAGACTCGTGGCAGATATTGGGATTTGGATCCAGACTCATTATGGAATCTAATTACAATTCAGATGGGATTAAGAATGTTAATCCCAAAAGATTTGCTAGT
>SDNZ01000052.1 GCA_004524565.1 Candidatus Thorarchaeota archaeon | reverse complement strand
TGCGTGAAGAACAGCATCAGATGATACAAAACTAGGAATGTGATTATCATCATTATGTTCCAGAATCTCGTGTATCTGTATGAATTCATTCTGAGGAATGACAGCAAATCCGTTGAGTGCTATTTGATTTCTAACATCAACAGGTATTGTTGGATAGTCCCCCAAGTTTGCGATATTTGATAATCCTGCATATACAGAATATGAAGGCGCGTTTGGTGTGAATGGTTCTTCATATGGGACAAAATCAGCAAAATCTCCTGCTATCGTGCTGTTGATTGTATATACTGGCTCGTTGAGACCGCCTGATGGACCTATTGGATTCCAAAAAGCTCCACCAAGAAAGCCAAGAGTCGTTACTAGACTTACAGCCAGTATAGCTGAAACAACACCACCAGCCATTACTTTTCGTTTGGTAGCGCTATCAATAGCTCTGATAATTACTGGAATCATAGTTTTCTATATACATCAATTATACTTAGTACCATGGAATAGAACACCCCGTCCAGAGAATAGAACAAGTAAAATGGAGTGGTCTCACACATTCGAAATGCTTAGGTGGCAAGAGATTAAATGTTCAGTGATATCTTCGAAGTGGATGTCGTTTAGTATGGGTGATGATTCTTCAGATGTTTCAATGGAACCTGAGTTGAGAGGGAATACACTACGTGTCTACTGGCACATGCTAACTCAATCTGAATCAGTGGGAGTAAGAGAAGTTCAACGCGCACTAAGCATGTCTAGTCCATCGGTTGCAAGTCATCATCTGACAAAATTGGTTTCTTTGGAACTCGTAGAACAGCTCTCAGATAATACTTACAAAGTGAAGCAGGTCGTTAAAGTTGGTGTGCTTCAAAACTTCATAGGTTTCAGAGGGAGATTTCTTCCGAGATACGCATTTGTTGCAATGTTTTTCACATCGTATACACTAGCATATCTTATACTGACAATGATTGCACCTCCAAATATCTACGACAGATACATAGCTTTTACAATAGGCGTAGTTGGAGCACTCTTTGCTTGGTTCGAAAGCATTCGATTATGGAAGTTAAAATTATCGTAGAATTTACTAGGATGTTAGGAAGTAAGAAAATCCTCAAAGCTCTACGATTGGCAAATCATTCTTAACCTCATCTTGATTCAGAAACTGCGAGAGAAGAATGTCGTTGAAGAAAGAAGTACATATTCGACCGCCCACATATGATGAGAAAGAAGAATTCTACAGGGTGTATAATACTGGTCTTCCAGGTGTAGATAAAACAACTCCAAAACAATTCACTAAATGGTGGAATAGAAGTTCTGAAAATGGAGAAATGGAAAGACTCTGGAGAGTCGCAGTTGCAGATAACTCCATTGTTGGCATAGTAATCAACCTTGTCAATGCTGAACTTAATTGGGGTTTTATCTGGGAGTTGGCAGTTATCCCTGAATTCAGAAATCAGAGGATTGGAACACAACTTATTTTGGAGTCTGAGAAACTATTACAAAATCACCACCCAGAAATCGATGAACTTGCCATAGGAGTGAAGACTGACAACATCAAGGCTATCAAGTTGTATGAAAACCTTGGATACGGAATACGCTTCCTCGAACTTCATCTAAGAGGGAAGCGATGGGTTTCTGATCTAATACACAAACTAAAGGTTGAACCAGCCGCTGAGGATAGAATTGAGGAACTGATAGAGCTCAGCCCAGATGCATACTGGGGAACAAAGGATATTGAAACCTGGAAAGAAATCATCAAATCTGAACATCTATTGTTCATCAATGATGAAAATCATCTTGTTGGCTTTGTAAGATTGTATGTACAGGAAGAAGAATTACATTATACGGAAGTGCCATTCAACATAAAACCGGGATATGGTTCTCAAGTAATTGAAGCATGCATGGAATTCATTAAAACAGACACCATCGATTTTTGGGTTCAAGACAACCATCAAGACGTTTTAGAGTTGCTTTATAGAAGAGACTTCAAGCGTGTAGAATCAGAGTTTCTACTGAGGAAATCCGTTCTAAAATCGTAGTGAGTGATTATAATGCCATTTAGCGAGTTTCTTGATATTCTTCGCCCTATTCTCAAACTCTATGATAATTGTGACTATGAATCTGCAGCAATCTTAGCAAGAAAGGAATTGGGACTTGCCACAGAGAAATCTCTCAAGATCTTGCTACAATCATTTGTTCATTATTTCGAAGGACACTCCCGATGGGAGTCTTCATACGACTACGGAACTGCAAGAAGCTTCTTGAAAAAAACGCAAGAAGTAATAGAAGAGAGTCTTGATTTCTGTTCAGAAATTGAGAAACAAGGTATGATGTGTCTCAGCTCACTAAGTGGTGTTTTAGGCGCTGCGATTAACTTGGAAAATGCGCTTATCTCCGTAGATGCAAATGCTATGACATCGATTGCCAAAGAGCTTTCTAATATCGCAACGGAAGGGCTTGGAACAATAAAGCATCTGGAAATGGCAGATGACAATTTACCAAGTTGGTTTCAATCTCAGTTGGTAGCATGGGAATTATATGGAAGAGGTGTTGCCGCCTACAGTGAAGCAATGGCTTCATTGCGGACTGATAAGTTTGAAAAAATCTATAGTAATTCTGAAGATATTATCAAGAGATGCATGGAAGGTATTCTTGAACAGGATGATGAAGACTCTTATTCAGAGTTATCCAGCTATCTGGAATTTCTTAGATATCACTATAAAATAACAAAACAGAATTCGGATTATCTTGTTCTGAAAGGAAACAGATTAACTTGGCTTTTTAATTTCTGGGGTGAATCTGAACTATTGAATTCAGTCTATAATTCACTGATTTCAGATAGTTCACAATTCGAAGAACAAATGAAACGGCATGGCATTTCAATTGATACTATTGATGAAGATAGTCTTTCTGATCTCTTTGAAACTGTTCTAGGAGAAGAGAGAATGAAGAATTTAGTCATTAGCCTTAAACCACTAGTGCTTAATTTTAGAGGAGAAGAACTACAACTTCGAATGAGTGTCAGAATTTACCGTTATGGGGTTGCTACAATCCAATTAGAAGCAGATATTGAAGAGCTGAGTGTTTCTGATCTTAGGGTGTGTCTCTCTTTTTGTGGACCTCACTCAGCAGAATTTGACATAGAATGGGAAGATAGGTCATATACTAGGCTAAGTACTATTGCTGAAGAAATCGTAGCAGCTCTTGACCTTACTTTCGAGTCAATGGGGACGAAGATACCTCTTAGATTTGTTCCACATCTAAATTGGTATGGCTATGTACTCATACAAAGAGGACTATGGTCAAGAGGGGAATCCGGAGATAGACTACTCAATCTCGAAGAGGCTTCAAAATTTCTAGATTACAAAGGCTTGCTCTTAGGACAGATGGAAGCACGAGCTGCATTAGATGATTGGATTATGAGAGAACCAATTGGAATTCGAAATCTTGCGCCGATCCGTTCACATACTACAGATTTACTTGTATCAACTGAAAATCACGGGGTCCTTTCTTTTCCTGATGATCCCAGATGGATAGTTTTACAATATCAGGAAACCATAGAAACATCCGTTAGACTCAGGTGTCTGATCTCCACATTCATTGAGATTGCAGGAGAAATCCTAGATACATTCATCGAAGAAACCTCAGACTTATCTCGCGATTTGGAAACCATGGAACTTGAAGTAGCAGAGAAAAGAATTTCGGAAACTCGCAGACAGTTATTGCCTGTAATTCATTTCGATACTGCAGCGCATATGAATATAGAACTCATCCGAGGTACTCTAACATCAAACTATAGAGACCATGCTGCACTTATGAGAGCCCTCATTGATGACCTCAATGTTGATAGAATGGTTAACTATCTCGAACGAAGACTTGGAATCCTTTCACACCATCAAACGTTATTCTCGGATATTGCTTCAGGAGTTGTAGAAAGAAGAGCCAAGGAACGAGAGCGTCGAGAAACGGAGATGGAGAATAGACGTACGAAATCAATGGAATTTGTTGAGATCTTTATCTCCATTTTGGCTATAGGTGAAGTAATTAGTATTCTCTTCGGAGCTATACGAAATCTTGAGATTGAGTTTGCTCCAGCTATTGAACCAATAACATATTTTGTAGCCATGGCAATTGTATTTCTCTTCATTATGCATGTAAGGAGAACTAATAGAGTTCTACCTGATTCAGATTCTATATAGAATTTTGTAGCTAAAAAGAGGAAACCTCATGAGGTAGATTGTATTCATAGATTTCTATGAATGATGAAATGTCCTCCAAACAGCTCTTACACATAATTAATAATCGACGATCTATTCGTGAGTTCTTAGACAAACCTGTGACGAATGAAATTCTACACCAGATTTTAGAAACAGGATTCAAGGCTCCATTTTCAGCACAACTCTGTTCGGTCATCTATACACGAAGTCAAGAAAAGATGAAGGAAGCAGGTATACATGTTTACCCAACAGGTCAGGTTCACCTCATTTACTTCATTGATTTGGTCAGGCTCGAGAAGATAATGCATAAGAGAGGGCACAAATATGGCTATGATGATATGATGGCAATCTGGTTGGGAATGCAAGATGTTGTTCTAATGATAGAGAATCTAACTATTGCAGCAGAAGCACTAGGTCTCGGATCTGTTCTATACGGTTTAGCTCCTCTCAAGGCAGATGAGATAGCAAAGACATTCAACGTACCCAAACGAGTGTTTCCAGTAGTGGGAATGAGTATGGGATATCCAGACCCAGCAGAGAATACAGAAGTACGTCCTAGATTCCCACTAGAAATGGCTGCATTCGAAGATGAGTATAGGCATCATTCTGATGCGGACATTGATGCGTGTATGAAGAAGATGGATGAGGGTTTTATTGCGCAGGGATACTACATCAAGAATAAGACAAAGGTGCAACTCGAAGATGAAGAAGATAGAATAGGTTTTGATAAGTATTCATGGTCCGAACATATTTCAAGAAAATTCAGAAGTGCATTCAGGAGAGGAGACCCACTTCTAATGATTCTACGTAGACATGGTTTTAATCTGGAATGAAAATCTAGGAGAACTAATAATGGAAAGCAACGATAAGGTGGCTGTTGTCACTGGTGCAGCAGGACATGGAATGGGAAGAAGTATTGCACTTACTCTTGCTAGAGAAGGAGCAAGTGTAGTTGTCAATTATCTGAATAGTAAAGACAGAGCAAACGAAGTTGTAGAATACATTGAGAGAAATGATGGACAAGCAGTAGCTATTCAAGCTAATGTATTTGTTAAGGACGGATGCGAGAAGCTCATAGATGCCGCAATGAAGCGATTTGAGAAGGTGGACATTTGTATTATCAATCCAGGCGCAGGTTGGCATATGGAGCCCTTGGACGTCTTTGATCCAGTTCTAGCATTGGAAGACCTGATTCAGGAAATAGCTCCATTCTTCCATCTAATGCGACTACTGCTACCAGGAATGTACGAGAGAAAGTGGGGTAGGCTAGTAGGCATCACACTTCATCCAGTTCAGAGCTCTCCAGCATATTCCTACAACGTTGGGAAAGCCGCAAGGCTTCAAGCAATGCACCTTGCATATGAAGAAGCATGGGAACAAGGAGTCACAATCAATGCAGTAGCACCGGGTCCAGTCACTCATTTTGATAGTTTTTCTCAAGCTGTTGCACATTGCAAACATGAAAAAGAATGGTTCGAGAGAAAAGACGTGAGCCCTCAAGATATTGCCGAGAGTGTTGCGTTCCTATGTTCAGAAGCTGGAAGTTACATTTCTGGAAGTGTTATACCATTTATGTTCCATAAAAAAAAGTGATTCGTTAAACTCATCAATGATTAAGTCTATTCATAATCTATTAGGTTTCAGCATACTTCGCATGGAGTCGAGAATAAATGAGTGTTGAACTTCCAGAAGCGCTAGTGCTTGCAGAGCAAATGACCAGTACACTCTTGGAGAAGAAAGTCAAATCGTACGATGTTCAGGATTCTGAGAATCTTCAGAAGATAGGTTTCATGAATAAGAAAACAAAGGACTATGAAAGATTAGTAGGATGCAAAATTAAATCGATTGTGCATAGGGGTAATGTCATTCGTATTCATATGAACAAGAAGATGAATCTTGTATTGTGTCCCGATTATGGAGCAGATATCCGATATCACAAGAATAGTGAAACGCTTCCCAAGAAACACCATCTAAAGATAGAATTTACAGACGGGACCTTTCTAACATTCAGACAGACGGGAATGGGACTTGTCTATTCAGCTACTGATGAGGAAGCCAAGGATCTCTATGTCATCAAACGTGATTTCTCAGAAACACCATCACCAGTTGGAGAACAAGACTTCAACTTCGAAAATTTCAGCGAGCTACTTGATAAAAAAGGGCAGAATATTAAAGCTGCAATAGTAGGGAAGACAGCAATTGTTGTAGGATTGAGCAATGCAGCATTTCAAGAAATCATCTACAGAGCAGGGATTCACCCAAAGAGAAATACTTCAACGTTTACTGCTGATGAAAAACGAGATGTCTATGACTCCATGAAAGAGATTCTTAATGCTCGCATATGTTCAGGAGGGAAAGATAACTGGTTGAATCTCTTTGGAGAACCAGGAAGATACACTCCAGTTATGGGTCCAAATATGAAAGACGAGGATTGTCCAGCTTGTGGTGCAAGAATTGAAAGGATTGCGCATGGTGGTGGACAAGTTTACTTTTGCCCGCGTTGCCAAAAATAGAAGTTTGGTATAATTAGTATAGAACAACAATAATGAAATAGCTTTGATTTCCTCTCTGGAAGCGTCAAAGATGGTAGATCTGGTATTTGGGGACCTAACTCCTACTGACGTTGCCATGGCAATCGCAACAGGTTTCATAGTATCAGCTGTTCTTACTGCAGCGTACTTTCTATCAGGTTCAGGTATGCCCAAGTGGAGACCCAGGAAGTTGGTCCATATATCTATGGGAACGGTTGTAGGATTAACACTAGTTGGATATTCGAATCTAAGTGGTCCTTCGTTTGCAGCTGGAATATTCATGTTTATTCTCTTTTACTCATGGGCGCACAAGAGTCAACTAATAGAGGAATTATTGAGAGCTGGAAGTCGTGACGGTGAATCAAGCCAAAATACATTCATGGCGGGATTCATGGCAATGATATCATTTGGTACGGTGTTCCTTGTCTTCTTTTCACGGCCTGAGATCTTTGTAGCTTCCATACTTGCAGTAGCTTGGGGAGATGCTGCAGGTGAGGTTCTAGGTCGTCCTTATGGAGGGAAATTATTCAAAAAGCTATATCGAAACAAGTCTGTAGAGGGAAGTATAGGTGTTATGCTCTTCACTATAATAGCAGTACTAACAGCATTGATTGTCTATTCACCGGGTACATGCATTCTCTGTGTCTTTCCTCAAATCCTAATTGTTGCATTTTGCGCAACGTTAGCAGAATTTTTGAGTGTTAAATGGACAGATAATTTCTTCATTCCAATGATAACAGCATTAGCTATGTGGCTCCTAATATTTCCAGGAGTTCCATTATTCGTGTTCTAACGAGAATTTATCCCCAATCACTAATTCGCTCAATACCAGATTCTCCAAGTTCGCAGACAAGTTTCAACTCAGCTAGCATTCCAGACCAACCGATATCATACCCGACAGTGGCATCAGGAGATGCAAATCCGTTATGATGTAATGTGACTAAAGTATTATCGCCAACTTCCTCAAAACGAACGTTAACTAAAGTTTCAGGTTCATCGCCATGAACCCATGAAAACTCCAGCTCTTTATCTTGTATCATCTTCTTGAACACTACAGGGCCTTTTCCTTCTGCCCACCAAGTATAGATTCCTGCGTACTGGCGATCCACAACGGGGCGATCTGCTCTTATGAAGTGTTTCAATTTTTCTGGATTAGTCCAGACATCAAATGGTAATTGTGGAGGAGTTTTGCAGACTACGCTGACGCGAACATCTTTTGAGTCATAACGAGTCACACGAAGTGGATGGTACTCTGAATAATCAAATCTAATGGCGGGACCACCAAGCTCAACAGAGGCCTTAAAGTTTGCAAGTAGTAAATTCCAATGCTCAGGTAGATGGTACTTTCTTGCGGAAACAGGAACAGCTCCATGATTGACCTGTATCATCGTACCGGGTCCTATTGGATTAAAGCGTATAACAAGAAGCGTGTCGACACCCATGATACGCCAGCTTAGGAGAAGCACTTTCTTATCTTTAACCTCTTTAATCTCCCAGTAGTTAGCGATCTCTGGAGTTGTTGGTGCATTTGGCCCAAGGAATCTGATAGACCCTCCTACACGTACGTCTGCGGAAATCTCATTTCCAAGCCATAGAAGCATCATGATGGGATCGAGAAAATCACTCCAGACCTCTTCCAATGGCTTTGAGATTCGTATGCGAAGGTGGATGACTGGAAGTACTTCTTCCTTGGGTTCGGCCATAACTTCCTCCTCGTGGTTTTTTATTATGCGCATATTCCCTTATGATTCTGATGGTGCTGGAAATAAAATACATGAAAAGATGATGGAGGAGGGGATTTGAAACCCCTTCTCTTACTTGTCAAATAACTACAAGTCTGCCTGACAATTCTGGCACTTGCCAATGCCTTGTTCGGTCTTAGCTCCGCAATACGGACAAATTACGAGAACCTTTACTATCTCTCGTTCTCTTGTTGTCGATGCAGCAGAGTAAGTTGTAGTGGATGGAGCAGACCTAACGAATGTGCCGCCTTCCATGCGTCCAGATAATTCTCGTTTTCCGATAGCATCATACACAATTTCGCTTACTAATTTCACGCTAGCTCCTGTAATATTGCTCAATTCAACCATCGAAATTTGGTCATGTGCTGAGGCTATACCAATAACTTGAGATCGAATAGCTTTGGAACCTTGGCAACAGATACACGGCCAAGCTAGACACCCTAATGCAATTATAACTGGTCCAGCTATTATCATCATGAATCCTGCATCTAATACATTAACAGTAAAAATTCCAGCAATCCCAATTATTGAACCTAGTAGCAGAAACGCACCTATTGCCATTCCCGTTTTGGACTGTGATACTATGGGTGTGATGTATCCAGAAATTAGGAGTACAAACCCAAGAACAACCATAATGGCACCAGGTATGATGAACATCGCTTCTCCATCGCTTAAGGTCACGAAGATAAAACCCGCTATCGCTGTCAGAAGACAAGCAATGAGGAAAAGCCGATTCTTTAGTACTTCCAAAATATCAGACATAGTCACGGAAGTGTAAGAACTGGAATTTAAATTCTCGTTTTTATTTTCGTTCGTTCAGCGAAGGAGAAATAAGGTTACAATACAAAACCACGATAGTTGAAGCTTGGAGAGAATTTTATGTCAAGCCACCTAAAGCAAATAGCAATCATTTGTGTTACTTTGTGTTTGTTATCTTTAATGATAACAACTCCAACTGAAGCACTCGTAACTTTGGACACTTCACAAAACCAGCTATCTGAAACAGACCTCAGTCGTGCTGAGTGGAAACTTAACCATATATCAAATCCAGGATTTGAACAATGGACAACACCGCATGTCATTGAAGATGTTTACACCTATCGTACAACTGAACAGTATTCTTGGTATGCACAGGCTCCATGGCCAGTGAATGAAGGAACAAGATCAAGAGGATTTCAGACACGTGCGGTAGATCCAGATCATCCTGCTGAAGCGTATTTATCAAGGTCAGCCTGGGAGTATTGGGACAATCCGACCAATCTAACGCTGAAGTTTGATTGGTACATTGATCAAATACAACAACCAGTGGATAGCGATTATTTCAGAATTGAGATTGAGCTTGGATCCCCTAGCACTTCACGGATGTATTACTACTTCGGAAGTTCAAATACATATAGCAGTAATTCAAGTAATTACCAATATTACTTCGTAGACGGACCTCTTCAAACATGGAATACTTTTGATAGAAACATCACACAGGACTTCTTTGATATTGCTGGTTTTTATCCAACACAGTTTCGTCTGTTCCGTTTCTATCTCAGAAGCTATTCTTCTGATTATTCTCGAGCCTTTATTGATGACCTCTGGATGGTGAACAATTCAGTTATTATTGGAGGTAGTACTGGGAGTGGTGATTTTGAGACAGGAGGTATCTGGTATAGTTATTCTGGAGATTGTCCTGCAGATATATCACAAAGCTCAACACGTCAAGAAGGTGATTGGAGTCTCAATGTAACAACAATTTCTAATGGCAATGAGAGTCGTGCTGATGTTGAATGGTCACCTAATCGTCTTGTATCAGCGACTAATCCGGATACATTTAGTTTCCAATGGATGCTCGATGAATACGCTGTATCTACAGATGATGCTTATGCGTATATGTATGTAAATTGTGATAATGACACTGCAGAATTCTATCTAATGTATCTATTTTGTTACGGGATAGACACTCACAGATTTTCATCTGAAGGATTGAACATGATCAATGTGACCGGTTTCAACACCACAGGTCAATGGAATTCCTTTAGTCGTAGTATATGGTCAGATGTCACCTCATTTAATCAGACAGATTACATCATCATTAGAGATGTTGAGATTCGAGTCTATACGAGAGAAACGAATGGTTTAACCACGATTCTCTTCGATGATATGAAATTAGAATCTGCAGCGATGGACGATATGGGGTATGAAAACCATGGAGATGTGGGAGATAATATTCAAACTTGGGGAACATCTTATGGCGGAACACCGGAGTTCACTATTACTGACTTGGCATATTCTGGATCAAAAGCAGGAAACCTATCAGTATCAGATGGGAACTCCTGGGGAGAGCAGCGACGTTTTGAAAATAGATTTGTGAATAATCATACCGATCTCTGGTTTGATTTCTTCTGGAGAATCGAAAACGATACTGCTCATGCTGATAATCAGATGTACCTCGAAATATACTATGAGTCCGGAGAATCGCTTGGATACATCTTTGCGAACCACTCTGCGGTTCCAACAGGCAATGGTTTTGATGAGTATATCATTCTACCAGATGCGAACACCATCGGTATTTGGAATAATTTCCAAAGAAACCTCTTTGATGATTTTGTAACTGCATTTGGCACTGAACCAAACACCGAGATTGAAGATATCTATCTCTATGTAGAATCTGGTACGGGAGGACGGTTTGAAGTTTTATTCGATGATGTATATCTCTATACTGATCCTGCTCCTAAAATATCATCATTCACACTGACATCACAAATTGCCAATCAAGATGTGAACGTATCAGCAATCGTGACCGATCTTAGTTCATTCACCGTGATGCTTCATTATAGAGTTAATGCAAGCTCATGGATAGATGTAGCAATGATTGATACGGGAGCTGGATTCAATGCGACCATTCCAGGACAAACATGGGAAACAGAGGTTGATGTCTACATCAGTGCAATTGATGAATTTGGCCAAATATCCGAAAGTACCCAATTGACCTATCAGATTCCATCCGAACCTGAACCTACCCTACCTCCTGATTATTTACCTCTAATCGTTGGCGTTGGTGTAGTAATTGTGATTGTCGGAGTAGTTATTGTGTACTATTTCTTCATCAGACCAAAACAAAGTGCAGAATAGATGTATTGCCCAGCAGCTTGTGCTGGGCACACTCTTTTTCCGTTTCATATTGAGAGGATAGCCTCATGACAAGTATAATATCTATGAATGAGCCTCAATAAGCAATAGGTTGATAGAGTTTTGAGAGAGGTGGAGCGGAAATGAAAATACGAGTCCTAGTCGTAGACGATGATGAGGACTTACTCTTTCTTGCTGGTAAGTTCCTTGCAAAAGAAGATGATAGATTCGAACTTGTTTCAGCGAACACAGACCAAGAGGCACTCCAGAAGATTGAGGAAGAAGAATTTGACGCAATTGTCTGTGACCACTATCTCGGACCCAACAGTATGACAGGTCTTGATCTTCTTGAATGGGTGCGTGAAGGAAATCCGAATATCCCCTTTATTATCTTTACCGGCAGAAGCCAAGAAGCAGTTGCTATTCGAGCCCTGAATCTAGGTGCAGATTACTACCTGAAAAAAGGCTCTGAAGAATTTCGGGATCTCTTCATTGATATTGCTCACAGAATTAGAACTGAGGTTGAGGAAAGAAGGACTGGTGAAGCTCTGACACTGGCATATGAAGAACTTGAACGCAGAGTAGAAGAGCGTACTGTGGAGTTACAGACAATTAATGAACAGCTAATCAATGAGATTAGCGAGAGACGCAAAGTTGAGGAAGCTCTAAACTTGCAGTGCGAATTGGGAAATGCACTTTGTAAAACACATGACTTCAACGAAGCATTGGACCTGATTTTGAAGACTGCGGTTCGATTAGATGGCATAGATTGTGGAGGAATTTACTTAGCAGATGCAAAGACAGGTGAATTCGACCTGTCTTCTAGTCAGGGTATCTCAGCACACTTTCTCAGTAAATTCTCAGGTGATAAAGGACCAGCCTCTATTATAACACCTCTATACCTCTCATCAAAACAAATACAGAATTCAAAGGAAGTAGAAGAGCAATATAAAGACTTAACTGCCGTAGCGCTAATCCCTGTTCATTTTGAAGAAGAAACTGCCGCAGTTCTAAGTCTTGGATCTCATTCACAAAAGGAGATTCCATCAAGAGACAGACATACCCTTGAAGCAATCGCAATCCAGATTGCTGCATATATGGCCAGAGTAAAAGCAGAGCAGACGATATCTGAAAGGCAAACCGAACTTGTCAGCGTTTTTGATGCGTTCAAGTATATGTTCGTTGTGACAAATTCCGAATTTGAAATCTTATCCGTAAATAATGTTGTATCTGAATATTTTGGATTAGAAGAAGTAGACATTATTGGAAAACCAATTGATAAAATCTACAAGATTGGAAATGATGAGAAAAACAACTTACAGACTGCAATACTTTCAGGAGTAGTTATCAGATTAGAAAATCAACTTGCGGATATCGGGGGAGAATCAGTACGAGTAGAAACCCGAGTAGCATCTGGAAAACAAAACAACGAAAATATTCTCTATTTTATGAGTAGACCTTCTTCAGCCTAATAATAATACGTCATAAAAGGCTAGGCGGAATTGTAAAAATGGAGCAAGACCTCTATAGTACGCCATACTATAATCCACTGAGGAGTTGTCAGCCAATGGTTGAAGCAAATGGCTTAATGAAAGGACCCACTACAAGACTTTTTGAAAAGGTCGCACGATGGATAGGACTGTCACCTAATGCAGGACCAGTTCTTGCCGCACTATTTATCGAACATTATGAGTCTGGTGAGAGACTGAGCTCGGATGACATATGTCAATTAACGGGGTACTCTAGAGCAAATGCAGGACTAATCGTTTCACAGCTAGAAGCGCTTGGAGTTATTGATGGTCAAAGAGATTATGATCAAACAGGTCGAGGAAGAAAACGTGTTCTGTATACTGTTAACGGAACATTCTCCGATATCTTCGAACTTGGAGTGATCAGTATTCAGGACAGACTTAATGGCATGCTAAAGGATTTGGATACAATCAATAATATCGATGCAGGACCAAAAGGATCTTTTGCCCAGTTACTGAAAGAAGTTAGAAAGTCTGTCGAGAACCGTAAGGAAGCGCTTCAGAGATCCGCTGAGGTTTCTATTCGTTAATCCCCTATAAACTCAAAGGAATACAGTATCTAAGGTTTATAGATACAACACAAAAGATGAATAGGGGATAATCAGTAGAAATGGATTACTTAGTAAGTAAGAGGCTCTAAGATTTGGATTCAGAATTTGACCATGATAATAGTCTGGATATCGAGTCTCTCGAAGATTTATTGAAACACAGAGTGCTAATCGAATCATTAAGCGAAGGTTTTGGAGTTGTTGACGATAAGGGAATTTTAACCTACGTGAACAACATATTTAGTAAAATGCTGGGGTATTCAACTGAAGAGATGATTGGTCGACCAGCTCAAGATTTTCTGGATAAAGAGAATCTCGCAATACAACAGGAACATCTCCGTAATAGTAAGAATTGGCAAGCCTCAAAATATGAACTTGAATGGACCTCAAAATCGGGAAATCTAGTTCCCACACTAATATCATCGGTGCCAATCATTGAGAAAAACGGTGAATCTCATGGCGCTTTTGCGGTGATTACAGATCTTTCTGCTTACAAGGCCGCTGAAAGGAAATACAAATTGCTTGCGGAACATTCCCTACAAGGACTCACCGTTATTCAAAATGACAGATATGTTTACGTGAATCCGTCATTTGCCAAGATGGTTGGGTATTCGGTTGACGAAATACTCAGAATGTCACCACAAGAAGGATGGGATTTAATTCATCCAGAAGATAAGAAATATCTCCTTAGTATTGCTGAGTATCGGAGAGAAGGTAAACCAATACCCATGCCCTATGAGTACAGATTCATCCGGCGTGATGAGAGTGTTCGTTGGGTTCAAGCTTTTTCAAATGCAATTGTTTACGAAGGAGAGAAAGCAGTTCAAGTACTAATCATCGACATCACTGATCAAAAGGAATTTGAGAAAAACCTTAGAGAGTCGGAAGCAAAGTACAGAAGTCTAGCAGAACAATCACCACAGTGTATCATTATTCTCACGGAAGATCAGCTATTCTATTATAATCCAGCTTTCAGAAATCTAGTGGGCTTTAGTGATGACGAACTCAAGCAGATGTCATCCAATGATATCTGGGATTTGGTTCATCCTGAAGATCGAAGTGAAGTAACAATACGAATGCGAGATAAGATTGTGGGGCGACCAATTGCTCCGCACTTCGAGTACAGATTTGTACGAAAGAACGGAGAAATCAGATGGGCTGAGAGTTACACCAGTCGGATTGATTACGGTGGTGTTCCTGCAATTCAGACAGTTATTGTTGATATAACCGATAGGCGACAGAGCGAACGAGAACTCCGTTCTGCAAAAGACAGAGCGCTGCTATATCTTGATTTGATGGGCCATGACCTAGCACAACAATTGCAGGTTATTCTCAATAGTTCCGCACTGATGAGAGGAGCAACTGACGAGACACGGAGAGACATGTTTCACGAAATAATTACACAAGCAGTCAAACGGTGTTCGAGAATAATCGAGGAGGCTAAGTCTACTGAACAACTACTCTCAGGTAGTCTAATTGAGAGATCTCTGAAACAAGCTCTGGATACATGCATTGCAGCAATGGGTACAATGTCATCGGTAAGATTCGAGAAAAAAATGATAGCTGGAGAAGCATTGATTCTAGCAGACGAGTATCTTGAACTCCTCATTTCAAATATCCTCATGAATGCAGTGGAACATAATCCGAAGGAACATCAACAGGTATGGGTGAAACTAGAAGATACTGGTTCTGATTATATCGTTTCAATCTGTGATGATGGTCCAGGCATGCAAGATACAACAAAAGCGGGTATCTTTGATATGACAAGGAGATTCGGGGGACTTGGATTACATACTGCCAATCATATAGCGGAGAAGTATCATGGACACATATCAATTGGAGACCGTATACCAGGGAAACACGATGAAGGATTGTGTGTTAGGATCAAGTTGCCCAAATTGCTAATGTAGTCGTGGTATGGCTCATAGGTATGAACTAGTTATCATATTGAATATCTCTAACTGGTATCTTTATTCGAAATGTTGCGGGAGCTAAATTCTCAAGAGATATTTCCCATCCATGGGCTTCTACGATACTCTTGACAATTGAAAGGCCGAGGCCTCCCTTTTCCTTGGTTGAAAATCCTTGTTTGAAGACTTGGTGACTAAGGTCTTCAGGAATTGGTGTCCCATCGTTAGCAATTGAAATTGAAAAATAATCTTCTTCTAACTCTGAAGATATATCGATTATAGTAGCATTACCGTGCTCATGAGCATTCTTCATCAAGTTCTGAATAACCTGAACCATTTTAGCTCGATCACAATTTAGCGAAGGCAAACCACCAAGCTTCAACTGAATTTCATCAGGAATTGAAGTTAAAGCCACCTCACGAATTAACAACTCGAGGTCGACAAATGATTTAGCTCCAATAACTATTCCTGCCTCTGCAAGAGCTACCGATTTTTCTAGAATTGCATCCATCTTACCAGCAATACCTATGATATCGGTTAGATGCTTTTCTTTCCTATCTTCTAGAAACAGATCTGCAAGCCCTACAATAACATGAATGTTAGATCGCAAATCATGAGCCATAGAGTGTGCGAATTTACTTAATTCCTCTCGTTGATGTTTGAGTTGCTCTTGAGTTTCTTTCCATTCTGAGAGGTCTCGTAGATGTGATTGAATTCCTACAATCTTGTCATCGACCTTTATCAATGAGCTTGATAAGTGGAAATAGATTTCTGACCCATCAGCACGAATTCCTATTGCTTCGAACCCGTCGATTTTTGCTTTTCCAGTAGCTAAACTCTCACTGAATACGTCCATTGCTGATTTCTTATAATCAGGATGAAGGAACTCATCAAGTCGTTTTCCAATTGCTTCACTTTCGTTTTTATATCTAAACATTTCAAGGACCCTAGAATTACAAAAAGTGAGTTCACCGTCTGTGTTGACCCCAATAACACCATCTGGAAGGTTTTCATATAGAACCCTGTAACGCTCTTCACTTTCTCGGAGGTCATTCTCAGCTTGTGTTCGTTTCGTGATATCTCGAACTAATGCTTGAATCAATACCTCACCCTCAATCTGAATTGCATTTAGACTGACTTCTGCATCAAAAGGTGTCCCATCATATTGAATATGTTTCCAATAGAAGAATTGGGAATCTCCTGCAATTGCTCCATTGATCTTCTCCATTGCTTTCTCCATTGAATCTCTTCCGTCAGGTTGTTGAGGCGGAGAGAACCTGTATGGAGGTTGCCCTAGAATCTGTTCGCGAGTACATGCAAACATCTCCAAGGTCATATCATTGCATTCGAGAAAGATATCATCTCTCATCAGAAAAATTGCATCATTTGCATTTTCAAACAACGTCTTGTAACGAATAGCTGTATGTAAATCTGAATCACTAATATCTCTTTGAATAAGGATAGAATGTGTTAGATTTCCACTAGAATCAGTGACTGAAGAAACGCTGAGAATTACGGTTCTTCGTTGTCCTTCCTTCGTCATGATATCGAGTTTTTCGTTGCGTAGGTTTCCTGAGTCCTGCCATTCTCTAACAAGCTGTTTCACCCGAGGCATCTCATCTGGAGCATAAAGACTGGAAATATCACGCCCGATCAATTCATCTTCTTTGAACCCTAAAGAATCAAGAGCAGTCTTGTTGACACTCAGTATCTTGCCATCAGGTGCAACCATATAGCAGTAAACTGGTGCATTCGAAAAGAATAGACGAAATAGACCTTCGCTTTCAATCATCGACTCAATAGATGATTTTCGTTTGCTGATGTCACGAGTCAATCCCAAGACACCTACAGGATTGCCCTCTTCATCATACATAGCTGATGCAGATACTTCAGTCCAGACAGTAGTACCACCTTTTCGGTACATTTCCAACTCTATTGTCATGGGTTGTTGCATCTCTTCACCGTTCCGAATACGTTCAAATCCCTGACCGAAGAGTATAATCATTCGCTCCAAGGAGTCTTCTGTCATGACTTCTTCCCAGCTCTGAGCCAATGATTCCTCGTAGGTATAACCTCTTAATCGCTCTACGGAAGGACTGAGGTATGTTCGATTCATGTTCATATCAAGAGTGAATATCACATCGGAGGAGTTTTCTGCAATCATCCGATAGAGTTCGTCTTTCTTTTTTGCTAAGTCTTCAAGCACTGAACGTTCGGTAACATCTCTGAATATTCCTAGCTGATAGTCCTGTTCCTCCCATGTAATTGCCGCAGCTGAAATATCTGCATAGAATATTGACCCATCTTTTCTAAGTACAGGAATTTTCTCAGCAATTGTGATTTCACCTCGACCCTGTTTTTCAAACGCATCTATAACTCGTTCTAAATCTTCTTTGGGGTGTATATCATCTACACTAAGTTCGAGTAATTCAGCTTGAGTGTAACCAAGCATATCAGAGAATTTCGTGTTTGCAGAATGTATACGACGATTATCTCTGTTAACCATCAATATTCCATCATTCGCATTTTCAAAGACGATGCGATATCGTTCCTCGTACTCAAAACTCGCCTTCTTAGCTCTGCTATGCTCAACGGAGCTTCGAACTATGTGAATTAATTCAGCATATTGACTTTTAGGATCTCCACCTTTAATCACATAGTGTGTCGCTCCTAAATTGAGAGCTTGTATAGCGATTTCTTCTCTACCCTTTCCTGTAAAGATGATAAAGGGGATATGCTCATCCCGAGAGCGGATTCTTGCAAGGAATTCAAGACCATCGATTATGGGCATCTGATAATCGCTGATAATCGCATCGAATGATTTGAAAGCAAGTATGTCAAGAGCCTTTGATGCTGAACTGG
>SDNZ01000197.1 GCA_004524565.1 Candidatus Thorarchaeota archaeon | reverse complement strand
TTTCTCGACTATTCCAAGTTGATAATTATCCGTTGTCACGTTTACAGGAATAATGGGGATATTGCTAATTGGGAATTCAATAGTTTTGTCAAAGTAGCATGTCGATCCGGATACTGATAATGTAAATGCGCCGGCTCCAATCACTGTTGCTCGTATCTTATTCTCAGGTTCAACAATTGACCACCTCAGTTCATCTGCTAGAGATATAATTTCCTTAGCTAAGTACATACCTATGTCATCAAATCGTGCATCACTTCCAAAGATGAGTTCTGCAACACCACCTGAGAAAGATATGTCATCAATTGGAATAGAGAAATCTAAATCTTCAGTCATCATGAGCTCCTTCGCGATTCTACTCTCAGCAGGACCTTGCATTACCTCAATCAATGCTTTTGCAAACTCTCGTGCAATTGTACGAGCATCCTCATCGGATATTATATCACCAATCTTGTAACTCATTCCAAGTTCTTGCATGACGAAATTTGATGGCTCGTCAATCCGCCAGATCTTGAAACCTTCGTCGATTCCCAGAAGTCTTCCTCCAACGTTCATACATCCGGTGCTATGGATATGACCTTTGGAAACAATCGCAAGATTACTTGTACCACCTCCAATGTCAACATGTAAAATTGTGCGCTGAGTTTCAAGTGAAGTCTTGACGATGCCACTCCCCATTGCACCAAGAACAGATTCGTAGTTCGGTCCTGCTGCAGCACTAACAAATTTACCAGATTCGGAAGAGAGGCGATGGACTATCTCTGCAGCATTGGCTTTCTTGGCGGTCTCTCCTGTCACAATGACTGCACCGGTCTCTACCATCTTAGGAGTTATCCCAGCCTTCTGATATTCTTCTTTGCAGAATTTCACAATGGTGTCAATATCGATTGTATATCGATCAAGTAGCGGTGTGAAGATGATATTACTCTCATAGACAATCTCTCTATCCACTAGCTGAAACCTATTAGTTGGATTTGTAAAACTTCGTTCTCTACTCAGTGTAAGGCGAGAGAAGACAAGATGCGTTGTCGAGGAGCCAACATCAATCCCCACACTCAACATCTTGAGATTATTAGGTTGACCGTAGATTTGGACTATTCGACTCTTTGGAGCTGAGAGGGTTTTCGTTCTTTCTTGTTCATCCAACGCAAATTGTATCTTGTGATGTTCATCGCCTGATAGTGCGGTATTAAGAATTGGACCTATCTTACTCATCAGGCGATCGAAATTCTCGCCGGGTTGTAAAACCATAGCTAGCGATGGTTTGAGTGCCTGGATAAGATGCTGGACTCCCAAGATTTCAGATTCATTCTCACGAAGTAATTTCTCAAATTCTTGAATAAAACGTTCTTCCAAGGGTGCTGCATCCTGAAGGAAATGAGCATCAAAGAATTGATGAACAATATCTATGATTTGCCACTTCAACCTCATCGCATCAGCTTCAACCATTTCTAATCATCCTGTGAGTATTCTTTGTTCTGATTGAACACCAAACTCTTGACTGTTATTGGGAAAGCATTAGTTGATTTCAATGGAGCCCCAATGTCAATCCAATCACCTGCTTCCATGGTCAGTTCATCCAGACAGAGCAGGTTAGTCTGAATTGATGTTTCATCACGAATACTGATCCCTAGCATTTTTGCGAAGTCGTAGGAGAAGATCAGAATGATTGGTTTCTGGTTTGCAATAGAATTTGGCAGAGCTTTCTCGATAGCGCGTGCAAAAACCTTGAACCTGTCTTCGTGATGAATATAATCTTTGAAATATAATGCAACCAGGTCTTCTCCTTCAACCATATCGAATGTTGTGAATGCTCGTTTGATATCTTCAATGAACCACTCATCATTAAACAACTCATTCCTCAGATGAACTGGAACTACTGGCACGTTATCTATTGGTAGCTCGATAGTGTCATAATGAAATGTTGTGGATCCAGAGATTGAGAGTGAGAAAGCGCCTGCGCCTATGACTGTGGCTCGTATCTTATTCACAGGTTCAACAATTGTAAGGCTCAGTTCATTGATTTGGTCCCGAATTTCTTCAGCAAGATAATTCCCAATGTCATCATACTTTCCATCATCTCTTCCATAGATCATCTCCGCTACTCCACCCGAGAAAGAAACTTCATCAATGGGGATGGAGAAATTCAAGTCTTCAGCCATCATCAATTCCTTTGCGACTGAGCTGGTGGCAGGACCACGCATCACTTCAATCAATGCACGTGCATACTCACGAGCAATGGTTTTTGCATCCGCTTCGAGAATAATATCACCAATCTTGTAGCTCATCCCAAGCTCTTTCATGAGAAATTGAGTCGGACCATCAATACGCCAGATTTTAAATTCCTCATCAATTCCGAGGAGGCGGCCACCAACATTGATACAACTCGTGCTAAGCACCTGACCCTTAGATGCAATAGCCATGTTACTTGTGCCACCTCCCACGTCTACGTGTAGTATATTCTTTTGGAGATATCCAGATTGAGCTACGATTCCAGACCCCATTGCTCCAAGGAGGGACTCCAAGTTCACTCCAGCAGCGGCACTTACGAATTTACCAGATTCTGAAGAGAGGCGCTTTACAATCTCATCAGCATTCTTCTTCTTCGCTGTTTCACCAGTCACGATGACCGCACCAGTTTCAACATCCTCAGGTGTAATTCCAGCCTTCTTGTACTCGTCTTCGCAGAACTTGACTACTGCTTCGATGTCGATATTGTACCTATCAATTAGGGGAGTGAAGATGATTGGACTCTCATAGATGATCTCTCGGTTGACCATCACAAATCTATTTGACATATTGAAGAAGCTAACTTCTCGTTTCAGAGTAAGCCGTGAGAAGATGAGATGAGACGTTGAGGATCCAATGTCTATTCCAACGCTCAGTACTTTCATGTATTCGATATCATCTGCTTTAATATGACCCATTAGTAGTTCGATTGGTTCATAGGCATCATCCTTTGCTTCTTCCTCAACAGGTTTTTCAACTGGAGTTCGGGAGATCTTAATTTTTACTACTTGACCGCAATGCTGAGGCAATTCCACTTCTTCTTCTGAATTGAGAATCTTCTGTTTTTCCTCGTGAGGAACATCAATCTCTTCATCACAAACAGAACAGAAGAAGGCAAGGCTAATAGATTCATCACTACCAGGCATGATTGGGCCTTGTTTCTTCATTTTTGTATTGTTCTTGCGACGATGAGCACCATCCCAGGACACCTTTAGGGTCGCCTGTACCATAGTCATGAGCGCATCAAATTCTGCACATGGTTGCAAAACAGCAGATAATGCAGGTCGAAACGATACGATGATTCTACGAAGTTTCTCAACCTCAGAATTATCTCTCAACACATATTGATCTAAAAGAGAATTGAAAGCTTCCTCAAATGTGGACCTCATTATTACAGCAT
Organism: Candidatus Thorarchaeota archaeon; assembly: GCA_004524565.1. Classification (GTDB taxonomy): domain Archaea; phylum Asgardarchaeota; class Thorarchaeia; order Thorarchaeales; family Thorarchaeaceae; genus SMTZ1-45. The sequence continues at coordinate 1,138 of SDNZ01000197.1, read as the reverse complement.
TCTCATTGAATTGTTTTTCAAAGAATTCAGATGTTATGTAGCTGACATATTTTCGAATCGAGGATACTGTATCAACAGACATTATCGGCACAGATTAGTGGAAATTATAGTTGCATATAAACAATATGTTTATATATTAATTAATACAATATTGTATTATGCCTCGTAAAAGCCGTAGAACCCTATCAGAGCGTGCTGAATCCATTTTCAGGTTCATAGATGCACAACCAGAACCGTTTCCAAAATCAGAGTTTCAAAGGATAGGTCTCAACCCAACAACAGCAGAAAAATGGATTCACTTGATTGAGTATATTCAAAGTCAACCTAGAATCAAGGTCACGAAAATGGGATCATCAACATTCATTGAGAGACTAGAGAATAAGTATCTCAGTATGTTAAGAAAGAGGGTACTTGATTCCAGTCTTTCCCTAAAAGAGCGAGAGGCAACAATGAATGATTATGTTTCAGCTCTCATTACTTTGGAAAGAACAGAGATGGGACGAATCAAAAAGTAAACACCAATCATGTTGAAGAGCGATGTTATATTCCTACTCTTTGATTAACCCCGATTCTGTGAGATTCTTGATCAGATCCCTTACTTCAGGATAATGCTCCAGCAGCTCCTCATATCTTTTCAGAATTTTATCTTCTTTCCTGCTTTTTGGTTGTGGTCTATACCCACATTTCTCACATTTTCCAAGTTTCATCGAACCTACGTGCTTTATCGAACCGCCGCCTCCCTTCCCCGAGGAAAATATGAATGCAACATATTCCTCATAACAACCTTCACACAAAGTCAAAATCGAAGTAATCTGTGCTCCGCATTTCTTACATTTTTCCTCTCTAACGCTGTCAACAACTTCACCCCATGTTCCCGTTTGTAGAGCTTTATAGAAAGTTTCCATACCGCTAGTTGATGGAAACACAGGATATTTTTGAGAGGTCGAGCAATTATCGCACTTCCAGGTATAGGTTGGATTCAGTTGATGCATTGCTGATTTCAATTGGAAAAGAGATTCTGTGGAAGTTTCATCTTCCTTAATCTGCTTTCGGAATGTATCAACAGCTTCGTTGGATATTTTCTTCTTACCCCACATAACTAACACCCGCACAAAACACAGTTAACCACAATATAAGT
>SDNZ01000051.1 GCA_004524565.1 Candidatus Thorarchaeota archaeon | reverse complement strand
TCTGACATTGATTCCTCTAACATTATGAAGTGCTGGTGTTTGTTTTCTCATAGATGGAGGAAGCACCCGACGTACAAAAGTCAGAAATCTTCTTACTTGTGATTGAGATGCAATTGCTTGAATCCCTGTGGTAAGGCCACCTACTGCTTCCTGATATGGTGGACTTGATACAAAGAGTCTAGCAAATACCCTTTTACTTGCTTCTGCCATCCCTACCCGTTCAAAGAGAAGATTGGACAGTTCGTGTAATTTCATTGGAGGTGCTATCTCTGCTGTGAAATCCATCGGACGTTCTTCACATGAATCAGCGGCAAGAGCTCGCTGGACAACTTTAGTTTCTTGAAGAATACTGGGTACTACAGCACGTTTTCCTACGACTTCTACGTATGAACCATCTTTAGGAAATTTCTGATCTCTGCCAAAGACAACGAATTCACCCTCCATCAACCACGGACTGGGAGTCAGTAGTACTACGGATGGATTTCGGGTATGTTTCACAAAACCACGATAGCGGAATTTTTGGCCTGAAATACGATGACTGAATTGCTGCATGAACGTTGATTCCCATTTGGTCAACTCTGCTCCAAACTGCCTGCTGAATACATCTGTCGAGCTTGCTGCATCAGCAAGACGGTCAAATTCTGAACCATGTTCAACAAGCCAGTCCTCAGTATCCATATTTCCATCACATCTCTTCTGGTTCTTTACTTTATTTCTCACCCTTTAATTTCAGATACTCACGATATGCTCGTGGATAGTTTTCTGCTAGCTCCTCTATGGTAGGAAGTCTTTCCTTGTACGGTCTGTATAATTGCCCCGGGGTAACCGAGTTGATCTCTTTCTTCAGCAGAGGTTTCAACTGCTTGTTGATTTCAAATCCAATAAAGTGTCTGAATGAAGCCCTTGCTGCTACTGCAGTGGTGCCATTTCCCATGAATGGATCGAGAACTACATCTCCTGGTTGCGATGAGAAATCTATACACTTGGTTACAACTTCCAAAGGTAATTTTGTGCTATTCTTTGCACGACCTGTCCTATACTTACGCTTCACAATCCAGACATCTTCAGGATAGTTCTCAATCTTGTTGAAGTAGTATGACTTTGTATTTTTTGCCAATAGTAAAATATGATAATGACTTGTTACGAATTTTCTCTTCGTATAGACGCCAAATGGATAGTGCCAGATTAGGTGGTTCAATGTTGTAAGACCTGCTTCCCTTGCCCCTGCTAGAATCGCATCAAGATTAGTCCAACCACTGAAGATGTACGCAGAAGCATCCTTTTTCATGATTCGCGGAAGTTGTGCAATCCAGTCCTTTGTGAACTCCCCATAGGAACCTTTTGCTTCTTCATATCCTGGAACAACAAGGGAATCATCTCGATTGTAGACACTACTCATACCATCAAAGTCTATACCAAAGGGAGGATCTGCTACTATCAAATCAATAGAAGACTTTGGTAATCCCTTCATCCCCTCGATACATTCAGTAAATTGAATCGTGTCTATATCAAATCCGTTGAGTGATGGGATTGTCTTAGAATAGAGATGTTCTGCTTTTGCATAACTCCAATCCTCAGTTGGCTCAAAAAAGAACTCCGCTACATGTGGAATATAAGGTTTAGACCTTTCTTTCTTTGTCTTAGTCCTACCTTTGCTTGAGTCAGTGTTAGAAGTCATGAACAGTCCTACGATTGTTTATCGTTTGTTCTTCTTAAGACTAGTCATCACTTTTTATGAGTTAAAGCAAGTCTGAAGGATCCACACCTCGACCCATTGCTCGTTGTGTCATCCAGTCCATCTGATTTTCTGGTGATGGTGGTTTTTCTGGGGTTTCAGTTCTGACTATCTCCAGTGCGGATTCAGGGCATACTATTGCACAGACACCACAACCTATGCAGCGGGTCTCATCTACAACAGTCACATCCTCTGGAATACTGAGTGCTCCGAATTGGCATCTATCCAGACAGGTCTCACATCCCGTACAGAGGTCTGCGTTTACACTCATGACAAAATCAGTTTTGATGAATTCACGGGGTTTGTCGAGGGACTCTACCCCTCTCAAGATGCCACAACAACAAGTGCAGCAGTTGCAGATATAGGTGTGACCTGCTTGGACATTGTACGTGCAATGTACGAGTCCTGCATCCTCTGCTTCTTTCAGAAGCTTGAGTGCTTCTTCCTTTGTAATCGCTTTGGTGATCTCGCTATCATCAAAATAATTCTCTGCCTTGGGTACAAAAGCTAGACACACGGTTGTTGGATACGAACAGGGTTCTCCAAGCAGTTCCTTTTGCTTCTTGCAGATACATTCTCGCACACCCCACGAACTAGCAGATTCTAGCATGTGTTCTGCTTTCTGATATGGGTGTATCTCTAGTTCTGTACTGATGCTCTTATTGACAGGTAATATTTGGAAGATGACAGGTTCCGTTGTTACTGCTTTCTTGAATCCTTGTCGAAAATAACTCTCTAGCAATTGTGCAAACTTTTCATCCATACGATTCAGCTGTTCTTCATAGATTCCAACGACAAATGGCATGAGACCATACTTTCGTGCTCCTGCACTCTTTGACAACCACGAATTGATTTGACCTTTAGAAAGCATTGTGTCTAGGAGTGGTTCCACTTCATCTATTGAACGATTAAGTCGTCGTGCGACTTCAGCAGCCGTTTCACCACTGAGCTTCAGCTTACTTGTAAGTTCGGCCTCTTCAGGCGTGAATATCCATTCAAGGATTTTGATGTGCGTTCCATCTTCGACTGCAGGATATCCATTTGGGATAGTATCGAGAATCAGAGCTAATTCTTCGTACGGATTCGAGGTTGTCATAAGATTGAGAGTTCCACAATCCCCTAAAATAACCCTTCCATCATCAAGTTTTTTCTACTACACCAAGTGTGTTTTTCATTTTTCTTCAGAATCAGTCATTCTGGGCAGCTGAGTACAATTCCCAACGGACTTAGCTCTGAATTCACCTTTTTGACAATATCAATACAATCCAATCCCTTCCCAATCAGTATGTGAGCTAGGGACATCTGGAATGGTGGTAGGAATGGTATCGCACTTGTTTCTAGGATGCTCAAATACAGCCTCCTCACAGATTCGTCCAATAGGTAGGTCTCCATCTGCTGAAGTGTGGTTCTAGTCTCAAGAAGAATCATTGATATCTTCTTCATGAAGGCTGGTTTGGGAACATTAACAGATTCGCCAAATACACGTTTGACATTCTCCTCGAACCATGACCTAATTCGTTCGGGACTATAAACTGGAAGAACAATTGCGCCATCATGCTCATCATCAGCGGGCATAATTCTAATGAGTCCACGTTTCTCTGCGGATAGGACGAAATCAGAGAATCTGCGATATCCTATCTTTTCAAATTCTAATCCTCTTTCTCTAAGTTTGATTCCTAGGTTCCTCAGGGACGGTGGAGGTCCTGCGTTGAGATCCTCTTCTGTCATCAGAGCAAGAAAGTCAAACGCCTCAGTCACTTCTTCGGATATCTTGACTGATTGAGGGGTGAGGTCTTTTGGAAGTGCAAGCACGGTATTCGGTAGTTCCCCTTCCTGATCGATATATCTCTGAGCTTCTGCCCATTCAAGGAACTCGTTCCAACCAGAGAATCCCAGTTCTTTCTCATTGAATGATGGATTTAGTGATTTCATCACATGTTTTGCGTGTCCCACTCCTGGTTTGCTACCAGTTTTTGCTATTGTTCGAACAACCTCTTGGAGTTGAACTCCCGTGATATGTCTCTGCTGCACGATACTTTGTATTGACTCATCGCAATCTTCGGGGCGGACGCAGTCTAGCGATGGTCGAAATGAAAAGATATCACTGTACATCGTTGCAAGATCTGGAAGCTCAGATGCTGTAATCACTGGATTACTTATGAGCCAAAGTTCGACACCACGCTCTTTGAGGGAACCAGCAAGTAATTTGAAGTCACCATCTCCTGTGATCATTACATATCGAGTAGTCTCAGGGTAATGGAAAAGATGGTCTAGAATGTAAGAGGCCATCTTATAATCACTTGCGTTATCTTTTGAATCAGGGATATGGATGAGGTCATACCCTAGAGCATAGAGGTCTTCAGCCATACTTCGACGAGGGTCCCAATCTGCAAATGCATATGCCTTCACAATATGTCCAGATTGGCGTATCTTCTCTGTCATTGCTTTATGTGTTGACGCCTCATCACTGACATTTTCGACGTCCCAGAATATTGCTAACTGTGGTTTTGCCTCTGATGTCATCAGACACACCTCTCCGAATACTTCTTTCTGTACCTGTGCCCTATAAGAGCTTACTGAACTTCTAATTTTCGTAATATATGGGAAAGCTCTTTACGGTGATATTAAAGCCAACAAGTTAGCTGTACCGCTCAAATCTGCAGGTACCTTACACCACATTCTCAACATCAAGAGGGATGCTTGAATGTCGCAAGACGAGAGAAATCACAGAAACGAATTCACACTTGATGAGAAGCACTACAGAGAGCTTCTCATTTATCTTCCTGAAGGTGTTGGAATTACTGATATGGACGAAAATCTCGTTTTTGTCAATGATGAATTCGCAGATATGCTTGGCTATGAGTATCACGAATTGCTTGAGATGAGTATATATGATTTGATTCCTGAACGTGAAAAAGACCTACTCGGACAAGAATCTGCAAAACGAGCTATGGGAGTATCTTCTGCGTATAATATGATAATGATCAGAAAAGATGGCGGAGAAATCATTGTCAGAGTCTCAGGTGTACCACGACGTGATGAAACAGACAAAGTAATTGGGACAATGGCTGTAGTCACTGATATTACAGCTGAACGCGAGCAAGAGCTGGAACTTCTGAAGCTCTCTAGAGCAATAGAAGCTAGTCCAACCTCTGTTGTCATTACGAATCTTGATGGTATTATTGAATATGTAAACCCAAAATTTACTGAACTTACAGGGTATACAACTGAGGACGCATTGGGGAAGAACCCACGAATTTTAAAATCCGACCGAACTCCCCCAGAAACGTATGATGAATTATGGGAAACACTTGCTGCTGGTAAGGTCTGGCAAGGGAGATTTGTAAATAGAAAGAAGACCGGTGAATTATACTGGGAGGAAGCATCGATTTCACCAGTTTTCGACTCTGATGGAACTGCAACACACTACGTTGCTGTTAAGGAAGACATAACCAGAAATGTAATCGCTGAAGAGAAACTGCAGCTCTCCAATCAAGACCTAGAACTCTATACCTCTTTCTTGCAACATGATTTGCGAAATGATCTCCAAGTACTCATGAGTCATGCTGAAGCTGCGCTAATGTTGGTGGATAGCAACTCTCGTGCATCTGAATATATTGCAATCGTTCAAGCTGCTTCTGAGAGAATGGTCAATTTGCTTGATGTCTTCGGTCGACCTGCAGAGAGTGACGAGGTCGACATTGTAGATATTATTGCGAAATGTAAATCTAATGCAGAAAAAACCCATCCAAATTTGACTGTCAATATAGACAAATATGCTGAGCAGACCGAAGTCATGAGTGCACGGTTAATTCCAATGGTCTTTGATAATCTATTGCGGAATGCCTCGGAATATGCAGAACGCGATGTTGCGGTGACAATCGAGATTATGAGTAAGGATGATTTCATATATATCACATTCAGTGATGATGGCCCTGGGATATCCAAAGAAATCGAGTCTCGACTCTTTGAAAAAGGCGCATCCACTACTGGTGGAGGATTTGGATTATACCTAACAAAAAAAGTCGTTGAAGGATACGGCGGCAAAATTGAGTATCTCAAAGACAATAATCGATCCGGTGCAACTTTCAGAATACAGCTCCCTGCAAAACCATCTTAATACCCAAATTCTTTGCGTATCCACTCACATTTATGAGAGTGATTTGTTTCCAGTACATATAGGATAACTAGAGTTCTCAATAGGTGTTGAAGCAGATGAAGGAAGATGCATGGAAATGGATCTTAGACAATGAATCCAAAATTATCGAGGCTAGTGACAAGATTTGGAACTTTGCCGAACTAGGGTTAGTAGAGCATAAATCATCTCAACTTCTAGCCCACCTCCTTGAGGAAAATGGGTTCAAGGTGCAGATGGGTGTAGCCGACATGCCTACTGCGTTTGTGGCATCTTGGGGAAGTGGAGGGCCTATCATCGGATTACAGGGAGAATACGATGCGCTTCCTGGACTATCACAAAAGGTATCAACAAAAAGAGAACCCCTGATCGAAGGCGCCCCTGGACATGGATGTGGACACAATATCCACGGAATGACTGCTCTGTCTGCTGCAATTGCAGTGAAGGTTGCACTGGAGAATAGCGGCGTAAAAGGTACGATTCGATTCTATGGTACCCCCGCTGAAGAAAACTACAGCGGGAAGATGTTCATGGTGCGTGATGGATATTACGATGATGTTGATGCAGTCATTAGCCATCATCCTGGTAGCCATAATTATGCAGGAATTGGTAGTAGTCTTGCAGTCAACTCAGTAAAGTTCCATTTTCATGGTGTCTCTTCTCATGCTGCGTATACTCCGTTTCTGGGTAAGAGTGCCTTAGATGCACTGGAACTCATGAACACAGGTGTCAACTTCATGCGTGAGCATATCATCCAAGAAGCTCGAATTCACTATGTGATTGAAGATGGTGGTATGCAGCCTAATGTTGTACCACCTTATGCTCGTAGTTGGTACTATATTAGAGCCCCCGAGCGGGAACAGGTTTTACAGCTATCCGAGTGGATTGGAAAGATAGCTGATGGAGCTGACCTTATGGCTAGAACAACCCATGAGATGGAATTCATAGAGGGTTGCTATAACGTACTTCCGAACAAAGCTCTGAGTGATATAGTAACTGCCAATATGAGAGAAGTAGGTGTTCCGGAATACTCTGCGGAAGACATGAAATTCGCAGAAGGTCTATCTGAAACCGTATCAAAAGAGGACAAGATCGAAGAACTACGATTAGGCAAACGTCCGGGTTGGCAGGACTTGTTAGAAACGCACATCGATACTGATATCATGGACCCATGGGATGAGGACTTTGTTTGGCCTGGTTCCACCGATGTTGGTGATGTCAGTTGGGTTGCACCAACAATGGAGTTTACCACAGCAACATATGTCCTGGGAACTGGCGCCCATTCTTGGCAGGTTGTCGCTTGCAGTGGCGCTGGAATTGGCCACAAGTCACTGTTGTTCGCAGCAAAAACCATGGCAGGTTCTGCCATAGATCTTCTTACTAAACCTGATTTGCTTAAGCGCACTCAAGATGAGTTTGAAACACGAAAAGCCGGAAGAAAATATGTCTCTCCCGTAGGAAAGGATATCAAACCACCTCTTGAAATAGCCCGAAAAGCTGCTGGATTGGAAGAGTAAGTACAAAATCATCGAAATCAATCTTAACAATAGCACTCGAAAACCTTTACTGGTGATGTTACAGTAGTTTAGCATCGCGTATACCACTGGGGATGATGTTCTGCATGAGAACGTGTGCAAGTTGTGGAAAGGCAAATAATCCAATACGGAAATATTGTACTAGATGTGGGAAACCTCTCATATCTGTTACAGATGATGCACCAAGTCCAACTCCGACAAGTGTCATCACTGAAACGCAGATTCCTGATGTGCACACTCCTGCTAGTACACCGAAGGATGGCTATGTTCGATCTGATACTGCGAAGCCAACTACTGATGATCAGTGGGTCCGTCCCAGCCAGGTCTCTCGTGATAGAGTGCGGTCAACTTCTCCAAGCAGTGGAAAATCAGAGATGGAGAAAGCCAAGGAAGCTTTTGCTAGAGCTGAAGGCGTTGGTATTGAAGAACCCGATGGTTCTGGAGTTGTAGAGACTCGAATGCTTCGTGCAAGTGAGGTACGTGAGTTGATGGGGGAAGCAGCAGTCATAACTCGAGATACTGCACCACCAGTTCAACCTACACCACCACAATCTCCTCTTCCTCACCCGGCAGCTTCGGTCACTCCCCCAACACCTAGTCCAGTGATAGCAAGCCCGAGCCCTGCACCACAACCAGCTCCAACACCGCACCCGACAGCTTCGATCACCCCCCCAACATCTGGTCCCCCGGGAATAAGTTCGAGACCTGTGACACAACCAGCTTCATCCGTAACTCCTTCTATGCCACCAGGCGCAGTGCCCACAACTCAACCCGCTCCTACATCTACATCTCCTCCTATCACAACTGCTCCAGCGGTGAATAAGCATGAACCCACTACAATTCCCCCTCCGCTTGCTGCAACACCCACTCCAGCTGCACCTACAAGTGTCCCAGTAAGACCACCCACTCCAGCACCTATCATTACTTCTAGATCTTCCATCGATCTTGATGCACGAGTTCCTGAGATAGAAGAAATACTATCCCACGTAACTGAACCAGAAGACCTTCAGGATAGCAAGATCAAAGACTTGGTTGCCAGCTTAACCACTCAGCATGCAGAACTACGAAAAGTGAAAGAAGACCTTGCGAATGTCTCCTCACGACTTGATGAATTCGTACGAAGCTGTCAGAATGATGCCGAGGTCAAGAGAATTCATTACGAGAGTCTTTGTGACCAAGAGCGCTTTGCTAAACAAGAGTATGAGTCTGCAAAGAAAGAGTACGAACGTGTTGATAAGAGACGGAAAAAGGAGATTGCAGGTCTTGAAGGAAAAGTCAAGAATGTAGAGAAGAATATCTCCAAGTCTGAAGATGATGTGAAAAAGCGTATTGATGAGCTAGATAGAGTGCGCGAGAAGATCGCTCAATTACAAGGAGACGGGTCGTAGATCTTGTACTCGTCATATGCCTCAATAACTGAGCGCATAGAATGGACAGACGGACACACACATTCCGCAGCCTTCACATTTATTGGCATCAATTGCGAAGAAGTTCTTTTTCTTGTTTGCAGTGATTGCACCGTACACACATGACTTCTCACAGAGTCCACATATTGTACACCTGTCCATATCTACTGCTGGTGGGGGATCAAGGACCACACCCTCCTTGAGATGGGGTAGGGCAATTCCCTGAATGTCTTGTATTGCATCATAGTCATGCGAATCAAGCCATTCTTCTACCTGTCCAGCAATCTTCCCATAGATTGTGTCCCCTTCTAGGATTGCCGCTGTGCACACTTCTACTGCTGAAGCCCCTGCCATCACGAACTCGATGACATCTTCACCAGATGCTATGCCACCAACACCAATCACAGGTAGTTTTACAGCGCTAGCAATGTCTGCCACACATCTCACAGCAATTGGTTTCAATGCTGAACCACTCATCCACCCTGTTCCACTTTCACTACCTAACATTGGTTTACCAGTTTCAATATCTACTCTTAGACACGGACCAAACGTATTGATTGCAGCGATTGCATCCACATGAGGTTCTAACGATTTAGCTACTTCTGCCACATCCACCTTTGGACTGAGCTTTGCAATGATTGGAATCTCTACAGCATCTCTCAAAGCTTTAGCAATCTCTACATGACCTCCAACATAATGAGTACTATACTCAATTGCTTGAACTCCAGCCTTCTCCAATTTTGGAGCAATCTCACTCACATCCTCAGGAGTATACCCAACACTAGCAATCAGTGGTAAGCCTGCACTCAGTGCAATAGGATATTCTCGTTCAAGCCAGGTCTCAAGAGGAAGTTCACTCCAGAGTTCTGCATTGAGAATTCCCCTTCTTGATCCAACCCGTCCCTCTTTGAGTGCAGCCATGTTTGGTTTTGGTACATCAGCTGGTTTTACACTCACAGTCTTTGCAACGAGACCTCCCACGCCGCCTGCCGCTGCATTGAGAAGGGTCATCCCATCTCTTGAGGTTGGTCCTGCTGCAGTTAGAATCGGATTTCTGAATCTGAGCCCCAGTAGTTCAATGCTGATGTCGGCCATAGTGTCTATCTAGGTGTCCCTCAACATAAACCATTCTCTCTAAAGATATCTTGAGAGGTTAGGTCCTATCACCCGGACAAGTTGATTATTTCTGCAGGAGTGATATCCTCAACATCCATTCCACTCTTTTGAAGTCTGAGGATTGCTATTTCATAGGCCTTTAGTACATCTGCTTTTGTGATATAGCCAATCATAATATCTGGTTTCATCGGATTCGCGATGACTGCATGTCCTTCATCCCGTTTCATCATTGCCTGGAGTGCTCCATCCATTGTACATCCTGGTGTTAAATGTAGAAAGTCGGGATTCATCAAATCACTGACAAGATTCTCTCTGCCATCGTCCCTTTTTGAAGATTGAAATAGGTCTTCAGCGATTAAAATCCCAATGACTCTATTCTCGTCCACCACAACTGGGAATTTCGTATGATGTGTCTCATCTATTATTTTGAAGACTTCTGTGGTAGTCATATCAGGTTTTAGTATAGTTGGGTGCTCTGTCATAATTTCTCGTACGGTGACTGATTTCAATGCACCAATATGAACACCACTACTGATATGGACTCCTCGGCGTGAAAGTTTCATTGTGTAGATACTCTCTGGCTCTATTAGAGAGGAAACAAGGAATGAAGAAGACACTGCAATCATTAACGGTAGGATTAGGAGATAGTCTCCTGTCATTTCCATGATGATAACAATACATGTGATTGGAGCTCGACCTGAGCCACCAAAAAGAGCTGCCATCCCCACAAGTGCGAATACCATTGCTGTTGAAGGTGAAATCACCGAAGGTGCGATGTAAGCGAATATCCAACCTAATGCTCCACCAAGACCTGCGCCTACGAATAGTGTTGGGGCGAATACACCCCCAGATCCTCCTGAACCTAATGTGGCACCTGTTGTTAGTATCTTCATAATACCAAATATGAAAAGAGTAGCGAGAAGTGCCACACCTCCTGTTAATACATTAGGCGTGGATAAGACCGTGTCGATGAATGCGTATTCTACTCCCATCACTGCTGGAAAATATGGTTGGTCTCCAAACGATCCCGAATATGCAAAGGCTTGTTCCATATAGATTGCGATTACTCCTAGAGCTCCTGTGCATAGACCCCCGATTGCTGGTAAGAAATATGGAGATACGCGTAACTTCTCGAAGAGTCCCTCTATAAAATAGAAACCTCTCATCCACACAACGCTTACCACACCCAGAGTTATTCCAAGAATCAGGAAGAAAATTAGTTCTGCAGGATTACTCATGAAGAATGCTGGAGCATTAAAGGATAGGCTTATTGAGTGTCCAAGAATTGCACGTAGTGAAATATCTGCTACTGCCGTTGCTATAACTGAGGATAGTATTACTGGCAGGATTGAGAAACCAACAATACCTCCTGCAATAATTTCTATTCCAAAAAGCGCTCCTCCAAGGGGTGCATTGAATGTCGCAGCAATTCCTGATGATAGACCACAGAGTACTAAGGTCTTTGTTTCATTCTTGGGTAAGTTTAACTTGGCACCGAGTCCTGAACCTATTCCCGCCCCAATTTGCGCAATAGGACCTTCTCGACCACAGGATCCTCCAGATCCAATGGTTATTGCTGATGCTAGGCTCTTAAGAAAAGGAACACGTAAACGCATTTTTCCACCATGAAGTGTGTATGATTCCATGACCTCGGGTACACCATGCCCCTTTGCTTCTGGTGCATATCGAACTATAATGAATGCAACAAACAAGCCTCCTATGGCTGGTACAATAATCCATCCACCGATACCCAATACTTGTGGAATGGCCACAAATAACAAGCTTATACCATTTATCAGAAATCTGAATGATACAGCAACAAGACCAGAAATTGCTCCAACAAGAGCTCCTAGTGAATAGATGTATATCTGTTGTGAGATGTTCTTACGTTCGATCATTGAAAGGTTTCGACCTTTAGGAGTTTATTGAATTTGCGAAGTATCGGCAAAGCTAATTATTGCTTTAATAACTTCGACTCTTTGACGATGTAATCCAAGCTACAATGCTCTTTTTTTCCCTACGTTCATTGATAAAATTTACAGCGTCACAATTTCATCTATAGCCATAATATGCTTGAATCAAGTTACATCAAGAATCTCCACAGGTGCAGTATCATCAATATCAACACCTGCCTTCTGTAACCTAATGATGGCGATATCATAAGCTTTCAGGACATCCGCCTTTGTGACATACCCCAGCATACGCTCAGGGTGCTCTGGATTAGATACCACTGCATGTCCCTCGTCTCTATCCATCATCGCATGGAGGACACTGTCCATAGTGCAGGTAGGTGAAAGGTGAAGGAAATCTGGGTTCATGAGGTCTCTAACCTTATTCTCTCGTCCTGCGTCTATTCTATCCTGGAATAAGTCTTCAGCAATCAGTATACCAATAACTTTGTCATCCTCAACTACTGGGAATTTTGTGTGGTGTGTCATGTCAATAATATTGAATACATCCGCAGTTGTCATCTCAGGGGTGAGTATTGTTGGTTCTTTTGTCATTATCTCAGTCACTTTGATTTCTTTCAGAGCACTGATGTGTGTTCCTCTTCTGATATTTACTCCACGTCTGACCAGTTTCATTGTATAGATACTCTCTTTCTCTATGAAAGAAGAAACGAGATATGATGCTGAAACCGCAATCATTAGTGGGAGAATCATTCGGTAGTCATTGGTCATTTCCATGATGATGACTATACACGTGATAGGTGCTCTTCCTGATCCCGCGAAGAGAGCTGCCATACCCACAAGGGCAAAGGCCATGGGCTGTGGAACTGCAAATGGTAATACTGCGGAAAAGACAATCCCCAACGCGCCGCCAAAGCCAGCACCCATAAATAAGGTCGGTGCAAAAACACCTCCAGAGCCTCCAGAACCCAATGTTAGGCATGTCGCAATGACCTTGAGAATAGCAAATGCAATAAGAAGTACGATTGCTGCACCTGCCCCTAAAGCAATAACGTCGCCTCTCAGAACTGCATCAATGAAGGCATAACCTACTCCCATGATGGCTGGATTATATGGTTCTCCGGTCCCCAAGAGGCTTGTTTCCCCGAAAGCTCCGACGTATCCAAACATCGACTCAAGAAAGATTGTGAAGAGTGCAACCAACCCTACCAATGTGCCTCCGATTGCTGGTAGTATATATTTGGATGTACGAATCTTATCGAAAACATCTTCCATGAAGTAGAGTCCTCTCATCCAAACAACACTCAAGACACCAAGGACTAATCCAAGGACAAGATAGAGAACAAGTTCTATCGGAGTGCTCAGCCCGAACTGAGGAGATTGAAATGATATTGATGCGCCAACCAATAGATTCGCTACTGCTGTTGCAACAACTGAGGCTAAAATGACAGGAAGAATCGAGAATCCAACGATGCCTCCTGCAAGCACCTCAATACCAAAGAGTGCTCCTCCAAGAGGTGCATTAAAGGTGGCTGCAATCCCTGATGCAAGTCCACACACAAGTAATGTCTTTGTTTCATTTTTATCTAATTTGAAAAATCCTGCAATGGCAGAACCTACACCTGAACCAATCTGAGCGATTGGTCCCTCACGTCCACAGGATCCACCTGATCCAATGCAAATTGCTGATGCAAGACTTTTGAGTAGTGGCACCCGAAGACGCATCTTACCATCCTTCAGAACATATGACTCAATGACCTCAGGTACACCATGCCCTTTGGCCTCAGGAGCGTATCGAACTACGATAAAAGCAACAGCCAGACCTCCCAATATTGGAGCAACTATCCATCCTGCTGCTCCCATCAAACTGGGAATTGTGACAAACGCTAGATTAAGACCTAGGATGAGAAGCCTGAACATGACCGCAGTGATTCCTGAAACCACACCGATGAGTGCACCCATTGAGTAGACTTTGACCTGTCGTGAAATTGTGTATGGTTCCATCATTTTGAAGACGTGCCTTCTCGTGTCTATGTTTCTTCTTCTCTAGGGCGAGGATAGGCAGTCCTCTTAAGTCTAATTATGACCTTTGAACACAATCTGTCTAGCGAGTCATCTTGAGTGGCTTAAGCTCGTCAACTACAAACTCGAGCTGTAACTCTTTGAGTTTAGACTCCTTCGGATAGCCAGTCTCCTTGTCACAACCTCTGAATTCGTAATACTCATCGAGCATCACGTCTAGGTCTGGAAGACCTCCCTTCGACGGACCTGTTGGCATTGGTTCTGAGAGGAGTCTTGGAGGTAGGGTTTCATCCTTTCTAGTTATACCAAGTCTATGATTGAATGCTCGTCTGAGATGGCTGATTCGTTCTGCAGTCTGTCTGACATATTTCGGATTACCCCACTCCTCCATTCCAGTAAGAGCTGGAATAACATTCACGAAGGTGTCAAAGTAGAAGACTGGTGGCCACATCGTTGCATATTTGCATATTACTGCGGAATCAACAAGCGCATAAAGATCCTCAACATCCCAAACAACCTCTCCCTTATGCTTGGGAGACATTATCTCTAGAATGGCTTCTGCTTTATCCTCGCCAAAACGATCCGCTGCAATCTTTGGATATCCTAGTTCCTCAATACATGAGATACTTCTGAGATGGTCCGCTCCTCGAACATTTGTTGCATAGGTAAGTCCAATGCTTTGGTGTGCTCGCGGGTCCTGTCCAGACGCTTCGAGTCCCTTCACATGGACTGCATATTTCCAGGCATCACCACCTATCTGTTCAGCAGCTTTCCTTACACCGTTGGCTAGAATTTTCCCAAAGCCTTCCCGTTTTGCAATCTTCTCAACAAGCTCTGCCTGTACTTCTGCATTACCCCAGGTCAAATCCAGTCCATCTGTGTCTTTCTTGGTTATGATTCCTTTTTCGTAAAGTTCCATAGCGAAGCTTATACTCTTGCCTGTAGAGATAGTGTCTAATCCAAGTAGGTCACATCTCTTTCCCAGATGGAATACAGATTCAATATCATTATTCAAGCAGTTTGATCCAAATGCCATGATGGTCTCATACTCTGGACCACCAACAGGATCAGTCTGGTATTTTCCTCCCTTGACTCTAATGACATATTTGCATCCTACTGCACAACCATGACATGCTTCCTGAGCAATTCTATACTTCTCTGCGATAATCTCAGGACCAATATCTTCTGCATCTTCAAAGTATCCAGTCCAATGATTCTTTGTGGGAAGTCTACCTATTTCATTGATAACTGCAACAAGGTCAGTCGTACCATATTTTCGTAATGATGCAAGTGAGTCTGTCCAGATCGGATCTTCTAGTCTCTCCATTTCACGTGCATTAGCTTCAAGGTATTTTTCCATATCATACGCTTCAAGTCCCAGTGAGCCTGAGGCAGCGATAGCTTTCACATTCTTGGAACCTAATATTGTTCCTAATCCAGCTCTTCCAGCAGCACGATAGAAATCGACAATGATTGATGAGTAGAGAACCTGGTTCTCTCCTGCTGGTCCAATGGCGGCAACCTTGACAGCGGGGTCTTTATGTTCCTCTCGAATCATTGTTGCAACAATGTTTGTTTCCTTTCCCCACAAGTGTGATGCATCAATGAGTTCTGCTTTTCCATCTCGCAAGAAGAGATAGACTGGTTTCTCTGACCTTCCGTTGAAGATAACAAAATCGAATCCAGCGTACTTTATCTCCGGCCCCAAAAATCCACCAACATGTGATTCTGCCCACACTCCGGTAAGCGGACTACGGGTGGCAAACATCATTCTTCCTGACGGTGAAAACATTGCTCCAGTCAGTGGGCCTGTTCCTACAATCAAAACATTCTCTGGAGACAAGGGATCAGTATTTGCAGTAGTCCTCTCCCATAGAATCTTGGCGGAGACACCAGTTCCACCAAGGTACAACCTTGCCCATTCTTTCTCCATCTCTTTCTTATGGACCACTCCTTTTGTGAGATCGACCTCTAGATAATATCCTGCATAACCTTTGTAGGGAAATGTCATTCTTGTGCCTCCTCGATTTGAATTCCTAATGTCTGAAACGCTGGAGAAACAGCTTTCCTACGTTGGTGGAGCCCCTCTGGTTTTTTCGATGCTACACTTATTGCACCATAATCGCATGCCTTGACACATGCAGGCTCTCCATTGCAGAGGTCACACTTTATCGCCTTCTTACTCTGTGGATCAATGGCAATTCCACCGTACACGCAAGCAGTGACGCAATTCTGACAACCAATGCATGTTTCCTGTTTCACATACAATACCCCATGATCATTCTCTACTATTGCTCCAGTTGGGCAAGCCTCTTGACACAATGGTGTTTCACACTGTAAGCACACCATTGGAACAATCAGATTTCTGACTTCGTCCTTCAGAATCTGAATGCGTGCCCTCTTGGGATTGAACGATTTTGTATGTGCGGTCGAGCAAGCCAGCTCACAATTCCTACAACCTGTACACAGCTCTAAATCAATAGTAAGAATTTCTTTCACGAGGGAGTCTCTCCAAATCTATATTCGCCTCTCTACTTCATTCTTACTGCCTTTAAGTTGTTCCGCTTGGAATGGTACGTCCTACAAAGGAATAAGTAACAAATTCGTTCGATTTCAGACACCGGTTTGCCCTGGTACTGTCCCCACCACACCATACCAATTGAGAAGTGGGTCTATGAAACAATCATTTGAGAGAGAGCCATCCCCCGAGCGGAAGCAATTCAGAGAGGTAGCTGATTCCATGCAAATTCCAGTAGTGGAATTTGACTTGGAGTTCTCATTAGTATACGCAAATCCTTCAGCTCTATCAATGTTGAACCTAAGTAACAAGGTCTTTTCTAATGGTGTGCATGCAATGGATTTGGTTGTTCCTGAACAACATGCTCTTGTACAACAAGCTCTGACCCTCTTGCAAGAAGATGTTGAACCTACTTCCCTCTCATTGCGGGTGATTACCGGGGGTGGAATAGCTATCCCCTGTCAGATATACGCTGATAGGATACGCACCAACGGAAAAATCAATGGTTTTGTTGTCTATGTTGTTGATCTCTCAAGAAGAGTAGCAACGGAAGAAAAAATACTCTCACGCAAAGAAATCCTTGAGTTCATGGTTGACTATTACAGTTTTAGTGGAATCATCATCGTTAATGAAAAATACAGGTTCGAGTATGTAAACGACAAACTTTGTGATATTCTTGGAAGAAGACGGAGTGAAGTTCTGGGACACGATTTTCGAGAATTCTTGCATCCCGATAGTCTCGAGATAGTTGCTGAACGTTATAGAAAAAGACAGATGGGGGAGGAAGTACCATCCGTCTACGAGTATAAGATATTACGAAAAGATGGTGAAGTTCGGGATATACGTATGAACGTAGGTGCCATCCGAGGAAATGATGGAAAGATTCGTACAGTTGCACAGCTTTTAGATATCACAGAAGAGAAAATTGGAGCTCGCGCTCTTGAAGAATCTGAACATCGATACAGGAATCTCGTTGAAACAATGGATTCAGGTCTTAGTGTAGACAATGGTGATGGCCGAATGATTTTGGTCAATGATGCGCTTTGCCGTATGCTAGGATATGATTCTCCTGCAGATCTGATTGGGAAAAAGATCACTTCAATCCTTCATGGTTGGACTGAGAATAATATTGCACAGAAAGTAGCAGATCGAAAGGCTGGAAAAATGGAGCACTATGAAGCACAGCTCCTCCATAAGACCGGTGGGGTCGTTCCCGTAATGGTCTCTGCATCTCCTCTTCTTGATCGTAATGATGAGTATGTCGGGAGCATGGCAGTCTTCGCTGACATCTCTGAATTGAAGAAGACCGAGGCTGAGGTGCACTTTCTACTTGATCTCCTTCTTCATGATATCGGAAACCAACTACAATTGATATTGGCTGGCGGTGATTTCCTTGAGAAAGATTCTCCCGGAGAACAAATACTGCGGTCCAAGAGATACATCATGGATGGGGCACTACGATGTTTAGAACTCATTCAAAAGGTCCGTCGTGCTGAAGAATCAAAATCTGAACCGCTTGCACCAAGACATATACATACTGTCGCCATTGCTGAATCAGAACTTCTCTTCAAACAGAGAGGTGTTCGTGTAGATCTGGGTGACCTAGACAGTCAAATTGTGGTCTATGCTGACCAAGCTCTGAGTCAACTGATATGGAATCTTCTTGAGAATGCAGTCATTCACAATCCCAAACCTGAGACTGAGAAAGAAGTTACAATTAGCGGAGCAATATCTGGAGATATATTCACCCTAAGTGTTATTGATAACGGGGCTGGAATTCCAAATGAGAAGAAGGCAGAGCTCTTCAATCCATCGCGACGATACGGTGGTGTTGGGTTACATCTTGTCCGTAGACTTGCTGAGAAATATGGCAGTACTCCTAGGGTAAGAGACCGTGTGGAAGGTCATCCTGAAGAAGGGCTCAGAATTGATATTGATTTCAAACTTGTCCATGATTTGAAGATACCACAATAATTATGACATCTCTCGTTGAAGGTTGAATCCGCATCAGAGGTGTAATTGTTTGTCATCTGGTTCGATACTGATCAAGAACGGGTACATTCTCACGCTTAATCCTCAACGTCAGATTTTTCGTGATGGGGCAATCTACATTGAGAATGAGAAGATTGTTGAAGTTGGTAAGGCTGAGG
>SDNZ01000196.1 GCA_004524565.1 Candidatus Thorarchaeota archaeon | reverse complement strand
CTGTATATCCAGTAACATATGCATAACCATCTTCCACTGCAATGGCATATCCATATTCATTACCTGATCCACCAAGAAAGGTGCTATAGACCAGTGACTGCCCAAAGGTGGAAAACTTTGTCACAAAGCAATCGTAAGTACCGTTGAGTGTAGTGTCATAAGCATAAGCAGTTGGAAAGTCGGAGGAAGCTACATACCCTGTGATATAGGCATACCTATCTTCTACTGCAATGGCAAGGCTATAGTCCTCTCTTAATCCACCGATGAAGGTACTGTATGCTAAGCCGATTGCAGGGTCAATGACAAGCTCCTGAGAGAGGTCATATTCTCCTACTGAAAACATCACACTAGACTCGTCCTGACATTGAAACATGCAAGATACATCTTTCACTCCATTATTCTTCTGGAATGCCCACAGTCCTGTATCTTGTATCGTTTGTCCATGCTTCACGATAGAGACCGAGTCCTCATGGATCTCGATACTGTCTGCGTCTGAGTATCTTATGATGATGGCGCTGGGGTCTGCACCCGGTTGCACGACAAACTCGTACTTCATGTTTCCATCTTGTATCTTGTAGACTAGATCTATACCAGGATAGATCTCGTTGTATCTAAGGACTGAGCAGTCCGCCAATCCAGTTCTCCAACTCTCAGGATCATTGCCAAAGAGATAGTTCGTGACCGACCCGGTAGGCTCCTCTCCAACAGGAACAACTCCATTAGATCCCGGGAACTCCACAGAGAAGTATACATTATCAACACAATAATGGACCTGTGACACTCCAAAGTACGCGACCGTGTCCATCCCCCGACGGCACACATAATAGATTCCATCGTCAGTCTTCGCTGATGACGAGAAGTGCATCATGGTCAGCTGCACATCTGGTTGTATCACCTCATCAAGTTTCATACTCTTAGTGGTGGTATTGGTACCCAACAACACAGAGTTCTCTGAAAAACTCTCAGTATGCAAAAGAGCTGTTGGTACGAGGGTACATATCGAGAAAAGAATCAACGTCATAATGATAATTGCTGAATAGCGTGTCTTCATTTTTCTACCTTCTTCTAATACGAATGTGCCTTCAAGTCTGTTTGAATGACAGAGGTTTAGATAGCCTACGCATCGAGGTCCTTCAGTGTTAATTTATGGACATGCGACACTTTCTGGTCTTACTCTCTCCTCAAAGTAATACATCGGAGGCTCAGGAGGGACTTACTATCCCACTTTTATTCTTTCTTTCTGTTTCGAGTTCCTTTCAACATTCAATCCTGCAAAGAAACAGGAATTCTTAGACAGACACAGGTACGCACTGTAGTGTTTCTTCAAGGTGGCCCTTTAGCAATTCTCTCCAAGTGCTTGTGGAAATCATCTCCCATCACGATTTCGACATACCAAGTACAGCCAAGAGCTTCAGATTCATCAATCCATGATGGTTTTTCAGGACCTCCAGTAGTAGTCCCCATTATCACGACATCATAATCCTTCATAGATCCTCGCTGTTCCTCAACGTACTCTATAACATGTGAATATTCCTCCAGAGACATGTCTTCACTCATTGATAATGGAAACACACCATCGTATCTTGCTGCTCTTCGGAATGGAGCTTTTATTGGCCAGGTGCCAGCACACCATATTGGCACACGTGGTCGCTGAATGGGGCGAGGATTGAATGTGACTTCGTCAATAGTGTAGTGCTTCCCCGAGAATGAAAATGGTTTGCCAGACCAGAGTCCCTCAAGAATTGTTATAGATTCGTCTAGTCTCTCAGCTCGTTTTTTGAGATCAAAATCTTCTCCGAACTTTCTATAATCATTGTCAGAAGAACCCCCTAATCCAACTCCTAGAATGAACCTTCCCTTAGAGAGAATATCTAAAGTAGCAACTTCCCTTGCTACCTTCTCTGGGCGTCGTCTTGGTAGAGGTGTCACAGTTGTACCAATTCGTATCTTCTCAGTACGTGCTGCTATGGCTGCAAGTGTGATCCATGGGTCAACAATCAATTCATCATTTCCCGCATAATTGTGGTCCCACATAAAGAACCCATCCCACCCTGCGTTTTCAGCAGCAACTGCCAATTCAAGGAATTTGTTGGGATCTCCTTGAAGAGCGTAGTTAGAAATATAGACTCCATATTTCATCGCAGTTCACAATTGTATGTGCAGAGTACCTTAGTTATATCATGTTCACTCACTTTTTCTGAGTGTATTTTTTCTGAGGTCATCTCCAAAGTTTTTCAAGCTTTAATCCCACAGAGAAACCTGAATTCTTTGATTACTGATCAATGCTATGATAGGAAATACAACTAGCAGGAATCCCATCAGCATTCCACAATTTGTATTTTCTGCCATTTTATCACCGACATCTAATTTTCTATTTTTATCGAATTGATTTTCAAAGGGATAAGCAGACACATCATAAATAAACCCGAATTCTAATATTTTGTAAAAACTACTGACATATTTACCAAATTCGTTCATCTAGTCTGAACTGCAGCACAAAATGAAAAATGCACGTTTCCGCTTATCTATAAGAATCTGTATTTTCACTTTTCAGATACTGCTTGGTGTGATAATTGTGAGGAATAAAGACCGACACCCTTCAACATTATGCGTTCAGGGATACCATACACAGACCTCTGGACCCGCAGTTGTCCCGATTGTACAGTCTTCTACTTTTGTTTTTGAGAATCAGAAACAGATGTTGGATTCAGTACAGGGTAAATCTGGTGGACACGTATACACTCGCTGGAGCAATCCTACTACTAAGAGTGTGGAGGAAAAAATTAGTGCTCTTGAGGGAACTGAAGACACTCATGTCTTGGCTTCCGGAATGGCTGCTATCTCTTCTGCAATATTTGGCGTCGTGAAAGGAGGTGAGAGAATCCTTTCAAGTGATTCCATCTACGGTGGGACTGTTCAATTATTCAACAAAATACTCCCTCAGTATGGGATTCACGTAGATTATGTCGACACCGATGAGATTGTTGATAAACTCATGGACTCTGGAGGTTCGTACAAGCTCTGTTTCTTTGAAACACCAACTAATCCAACCTTGAAAATTGTTGACATGAAGAAAGTTGCTGATGCCGCTCGAACAACAGGAACCATCAGTATGATTGATAGTACATTTGGTTCTCCAATCAATCAGAGACCGTATGAATTCGGAGTTGATTTAGTGATGCACAGTGCTACCAAGTATCTCGGCGGGCACAGTGATATTATTGCAGGTACTATCTCTGGCTCCAAAGTGATGATGACAAATGTACGCAGTGCTGCTAAATTACTTGGTGGAACAATGGATCCATTTGCATCATTCTTACTTGATCGTGGAATAAAGACACTAGGAGTGCGAATGGAACGGCACAATTTCAATGCAAAATATCTCGCTGAAAAACTCGAACGAAACTCTAGAATTAGGAAAGTACACTATCCGGGTCTCTCCAGTCACCCTCATCACGATGTCGCACGAAAACAGATGGATGGGTTTGGTGGTATGCTATCAATTGAATTGGATTCTGATTTAGCTGGAACGAGTAAATTTGTAGACTCACTTGAGATATTCCTGAATGCAGTTTCTCTTGGTGGAGTAGAGAGCCTTGCTAGTATTCCTGCATTGACCACTCACTATGGACTTAATGAGACTGCTCTACGGGAAATGGATATTGCTGAATCAACAGTGCGTTTGTCAGTTGGAATCGAGGATCCTTCAGATTTATTGTTTGATTTATTATCTGCCCTTGATGTCTTGCAGTAATCAGTACAATGCATCCCTCCTCCACAAATGCTTAATATCCCTCGGGACTACCAAAGGGTGGTGGTAGAATAGCAGAAATACCAACGCCAAATCATACGGGAGGATCGGGAGGTTTGCGCCGATCACGAAACGATAGAATGATCTTGGGATTATGTGGTGGTATTGCAGAATACTACAATATCGATTCCACTCTTGTCAGAATTCTAATGTTTCTGTTCACCCTCACTGTAATCGGACTTCTTGGATACATTATAATCGGACTCATTGTCCCTGAAGAATAGATAGACCTGCTATTTATTTCGTGACGCTCAACTTGCGTTAGAGTCCCGCAGTCTACGTAGTAGAGCGCTTCGCATGGTCATAGCTGCTATTAGACTTCTTTCTAAGTGCTTCTTCGGATATCAATGGTTGACTGATAATCTCAAGAATATCAGCTGCGATATCTCCTTTCTCAATTAGTTGCGTTCCCGCTTTTCTAGTAGCATTCAAGATCTCTTCTGCTTTCTCTTTGTTTTCTTTCATCAAGGATGCATGAGGTCGGCGAATTGGTCTAGCAAACTCCACTTCCACTTTTTCAGCAATCTCTTGTACGATTCTTGTTACAGTATCAAGGTTACCAATCTCCCACCAACCGCCCACAGTAACAAGAACTATTTTGAAAATCCTAACATTATCATGAAACTTTGCTCGTGTTTTGCCATCTTTAAACGTCAATATGGGTTCAACAAGTGGCATTAATCTGTTCAGTAGATTCTGCATTTCTCCAGGCAATGGAAGATAAACAGGTATACCCAGCACTAGAATATCTGCACT
>SDNZ01000050.1 GCA_004524565.1 Candidatus Thorarchaeota archaeon | reverse complement strand
TAGCAGGAACTAGTGTTCATGCAGTACTCCACTTCGGGTTTATAATAGAAGCCGAATCAATTCTTATTGGATTTGATCAGTATCCAATCACTGTCAGTGATGGAGAGAATGCGATACCTGTCACAGGTATCAGCTACACTCAGCGATCCGAGTATCCCTTTGCATACACCAACGAAGAAACAATCATCGATAGTTGGGAGAAAGATGAACCTGTAGCAATTTCTGGTAATCCAACTCATCCATCACCAATTTGGGATAAAACATCGGAGGAGGGACAATATATTGGACCGATATTGAATGAAAATATTACTCAAATGAATATGATGGGATATGTGTTGAAGTACAGCGATTTCACTATATGTTTTGCAAATGGAGCATCCATGAGTTTTGGAGAAACCGAAGTGATAATTGGATTGAACTTCACTCGTAATATGGATGAATGGTTCTCATCAATAATCCTACAGGGGCTAGATAGTGAGGAATTCACTATCAATGCTTCTGAGATAGTTATTGTAAAAGATGACATTATTCCTATTGATCCCAATTGGACAACAACTTCGACAGATAATACTGAAAAAATAATGACAATCAATCTTCCTGTGGAATTTGCAATGGTAACTTTGATTGCCACAATGGCAGCTATAGTTATTGTCTATTACAAGAGAGAAAAATAGATTATCATGGTGCGAAAAATATTTGGCATCAGTTTCTCTGAAAAAAAAACGAAACGTGAGAATTTCTGGAGAGAAACCTGTGATGTTATTGAATTTAGTAGGAAGTATCTGTGTATTCTGGAACCTATCAGTGTTCTTGCTAAGATTCTAATTCTATATTGTCCCTTGTTTTGGATACAGATTCAAACTCACTAAGAATGGAAAATAATGGATTACATAGAATGTTAAATGTAATTCCATCGAGGCTTGAACAATCAATAGCTACAAAGTTTGGCAAACAGAAATGTTACTCTAGGAAGATGAATCCTCAAATGGTTCACTAATAGCACCAACATGTCGTTCTCTAAGATATTTTCTAAGATATATAGAAACTAACACAATGACTACGATAATGAAGGGTATGATTAAAAATCCTGTTGATAACATTGTCTGACTTTCTTGTGCAAGTATTACCATTACTAGAAACTCCTTTCGTTCCACAAACAAATATGATTGTAAATGATATCAAATTGGTTATAACCTTTCCAATGAAAAGGTCATTTATTCTCATAAGAAAGGCAATGCATTTTCTCAAAGATAATGTCTTGCGAAATGCTTTGATTTTGACTAAGGAAAATGTCTTGGTTAGCCAATCACGAATCTTTTTGTTTCATATTTCAATTTGACCTTGAGTTCTAATCCTGCATTATCTTCAAGTAGGTCTGGTAGCTAAGAGTTGGAAATAATCCGCATAACGCCCGAGGGAGTCGACGGTTCCGGTCCCTTGTACGAACGTGTTGCCGCAATCGCCGATGAATGGCTTAAAGAACATGGTCTTTCATAGTAACTAACCATGAACAACTGATGAAACAGAAATAATTTCCTTTGGTCAGACTAGTCAATATTAGATTCATCACCAAAAGTTTAGCATAAGAGAATATAACGAGGTTTGCATCAAGTCACTCACATGCAGATGGAACCGATAAACTGGGTATTCCTGATTGGTGATTTTGCAGTGGCAGTCATTTTGATTCTACTCTTCTCATATCTCTACAAGAGCGGCAAGATGAGCAAAGCACTGTACATTGCATTTTGGATAGGATGCATCATTGGCTCAACCTGGGAATTTACTTTCATGATTTTGGGTCCTGAATTTGCACATGCTGTGGTTGAGTGGCCGTATGGATTGAGCGGATGGCCTAAGAAACTGAGTCATTCAATCTGGGATGGAGGCATCTTCATGATTGGTGTTTGGCTGTGTATGAAGATACTTCCAAACAAGGAAGCACTCTTTACAAAATTCAACTGGAAAGAACTGCTCATTATGCTATTGTGGGGTGCAGGATCAGAGTTTCTTGTTGAATATCTCTTCAATGGAAGGGTCTGGTTTTATGAACCTCTTCCTTGGAATCCAGTTATTATCCCTCCACTTCTTGGTTCTGCAACAACAGTAGGATATACACTGATACCTCAAGCAGTATGGGTATTGGCACCTATTGTATTCTACTTCAGCCTATTACGGTTAGTACAAAAGAGTTCTAGAGAGGTTTCTTGATACTAAGACTTACTCTTATCGAAACGACCTATTCAGCCCATGCCATGTTTGAAAATTCAATCGCATGATGTATGGGGACCCTAAAGTCATCATCAGTACACTCGAATGTGTACATCACAAATCCATCATAGGCAAAGAAATGCATCCTTTTTCGATGATAGATTCTTTCAGGTCGAGCAACTTCAACCAGACGAAGAAATTCATCTCTTTTGAATTTCACCCGGTAGGAACTTGTAAACTGTGCAGCCGCAGCAGTTGCGCCGCCATCTCCAGCAAACGTCATTGTGTTGTTTCACCTAGTACTAATTGATTCTTGATGGTTGATTAATTATTTGTGCAGTGAAATAAATGGAGTCACTTTCCTTCAGCTAAACTAGTCAATATGAGATTAATATCTGTGACAGGTGGTATCTAAAATCAATTTACTTGAAGAATCTCCTAATCGAGAAGTTTCCTGAGTCCTAATTCTTCAAGGTCTTTCCTGGGAGATGGATCTTTCTTTTTGCGACCTGCAAGCGTTCTTTCAAGTGGTTTCAGTCTATCTTCCCAAGTTCCTCGGGTTGTTTCTGGAATCTTTCCAAATGCACGTTCTCGTGCTTGAGCAGAACCCACTGTTGCAGTCTTAGAGCCAATGATACCAAATTCAGCTAATCGTTTAGTAGCAACGGATATTCCAGACTCATCCTTTGAACGGGGTAACAACTGTGGGCTTTTTACCCCAGTGAGAATGAGCATTACACGGAGTACTCCACTAAGTCGTGGGTCAACACGCGCGCCCCAGATAACATTAGCTTCAGGACTCATCTTGTCAGAGACAAGTTCACCAACCTTGTTTGATTCTGCCAGGCTCATATCTGGTCCGCCGGTAATGTGGATGAGAGCTCCAGTAGCACCGCTCCATTCTACTTCAAGAAGAGGACTGTTCAGCGCATTCTTGATTGCGTCGTTTGCTCTATCAGTGCCAGTAGCCTCGCCCAGACCTACAAGGGCTACACCACCATTGCAGATGATTGAGCGGACATCAGCATAATCTAGATTGATTAGACTGGGCATTGTAATGGTCTCAGTGATTCCTTTGACCATATTTGCAAGGACTTCGTCAGCAACACCAAAGGCTTCCTCTAGTGGTAGGTCAGGAACGAGATCCATCAGTTTTTGATTATCGATCACAACGGCAGTGTCCACATTTTCTTGGAGTCTGGCAAGTCCAGCCTTAGCCTTATCGATTCTAGTGCGCTCTAAGCTGAATGGCATGGTGATGACACCAACTACAATGGCATCGTTCTTCTTTGCTATCTCAGCTACAACAGGAGCGCTACCAGTTCCTGTTCCACCACCCATTCCAGCCGCGATAAAGACTAAATCAGCGTCACGAAGTAACTCTGTTATTTGGCCTGCTGATTCCTCTGCAGCTGCTTTTCCAACATGAGGATATCCACCTGCACCTAGACCGCGGGTGATTCTTTCGCCGATCAGTAGTTTTCTATGAGCGGTAGTAACTGCGAGGTGCTGACGATCAGTATTGATTGCAATGCATTCTGCACCTTGAACTCCAATTGTCATCAGTCTCTTGATAGTGTTATTACCGGCTCCACCGCATCCAACAACAACAATTCTTGCTTGGCCAATATCACGAGCTGTTGAGGACAGTCTTTCAGCTCGACTATTTTCCCGTGCAGAATCAATCAGAGAACCCATTATCCGACGACCTCACTCATCCTCTCTTTCTTACCCATATTTTGGTCCCATAATTCGCGTTTCAGAAGGTCACGGATAGCGATTCTAATTGCCTCTGAACGATTGGGGTACAGACCTTGTTCTACTAGCGCTTGGATGTCTGTCACAATCCTATCTGGTAAGTGCACTGCTATGAGACGCATTTCTAGTCCTCGTAGCTAGAGTGCAAGTATGGGGATATGAATGTGGATATTACTAGCATACGATTAACAAAAATAAAAAGAAGGGAGAGAGAAGAGGAGGTCTCTTCTCTATCTGATAATTACTTTGTCTTACGACCAGTTCGTCGAGCAGCGATGTTACCGACCTTTCTACCTGGAGGAGCATTTCTACTGACTGTAGTTGGTCTACCAGGAGATTGATGGGAACCACCACCGTGAGGGTGTGAACAAGCGTTCATTGCCGCACCACGGACCACAGGCCATTTTCGCGCCTTTCCACGAGTTTGGTGCCAGACGGTACCAGCCTTTAGGAGCGGCTTCTCAGAACGACCTCCGCCAGCCACAATACCAATAGTAGCCCTGCATCGTGGACTAAAGGCCTTCTGACCTCCACTTGGAAGTCGAACCATAGCCTTTGTCTTATCGATTGAAACAATCGTGGCTGTGAGACCTGATGCTTTGACATATTTGCCACCATCCCCAGGACTGCCTTCGATGTTATACACGGGAGTACCTTCAGGGATGTATTCGAGCATCAATGTATTGCCATTTGCTAATGTAGCATCTTCACCGCACTCGATTACTTGGCCAATGTATGATCCTTCAGGAGCCACCATGTAATGGATCTTCTTTTCGCCCTCATATCTAATTTCAGCAAGGGGTGCACCCCTGCCTGATTCGTGGAGAAGATTGATAATAGTCCCGACGTAGGTCTTATCTGGAGCCCACTTGGGATGTCTTGCTGGTGCAATCTTCTTGTGGCTCGGAGACCTCCACTGAGTAGTACCGCGACCCTTTCGCTGTACAAGTATACGTCTACCCATTGATAAGCCTCCTTAGAATATCCCGAGGTTGGTTGCAACCTCTGCAGCACTGTACTCTGGTGCTAATCTCACAAATGCCTTCTTTTTCCCGTCAGGCATTATCAGTGTGTTAACCTTCGCTACCACAACGTCGTAAAGGGATTCCACAGCCCATTTGATGGTGTTCTTGTTAGCCTTGCGATCTACATAGAAGATAAGCTTGTTCTGCTCATCAACAGCTTCAAGGCTAGCTTCTGTCACTACTGGTCGAATAATAACTTCATTTGGATCTCTCATAATGACTCACCTCAGATGAACAAATTCTCCTTGCCCAGCCTATCAATGGCGGACGTTGTCCAGACCACAAGGCGGCCAGCATGTGTTCCAGGAGCCAAGAGCTCCGCATTCAGACCATGAACTTCAGCAATGTCTACTCCAGGAAGATTTCTTGCGGCCTTGCTAATTCCATCGTCTGTGCCGACAACTATCAGCAATGACTTGGGGGTCTTCATCTTACGACCGCGCATCTTTCCTTTACCGGCTCGAATGGAACGACCATTGCTTGCGCGTTCAAGGTCATCTCCAAGACCGAGAGCTATCATGGTCTCATGGACTTCCTTTGTAGTTGCAAGTGATTCGAGTCTGCTGCTCACAATGAGAGGAATGCTAGGAATATTATCGACAAGATGACCTCGTGCCTTCACAAACTCGGGGTTTGAGCTTGCAGCGATTGCGGAACGAATCGCCAGCCTGTTCTCAGTTTTGTTGATTTTCTCAATGATTACTTTTCGTGCTTCAGGTGGGTGCGCCACCCTGCCACCGACAGTACCGGGAGCAAAACCTGCTTTATTCGCAGCACTAGTACCACTACCCTTGATACGAGGCATTCTTGATCTACCATGACCAGTCTGCCAGCTCTGAGCAGTATTTCTTTTACCCGCCAGCTCATCAACACCATGTGGTTGACGTCTACGTGATTGCAAAGCCAGGACCGCCCTCCTGATCACATCTGGTCGATATGGTGTATCGAATTGAGGGGGTAAATCAACTGATTCCTTACTAGCCTTACCATTTAGTGTATAAGTCTTAATTGTTGCCATAGACTGTCATCTCCTACTGCTTTGATGCTGTGCTGATGTAGCTCATCTGTACAGGTGCATCCTTGTGTCCCTTCTTAGGACGAATGGCGAATCTAATTCTGACTGGGCGTTTAACTGCACCAGGAATAGATCCATGAAGCATAATGTAGTCCCCACGGATAACTCCGTAGTTCACAAACCCTCCAGAGGGGGTGATTTCTTCACCACGCTCTCCCATCTTCACAACTTTGTTGTTGAAGCTAGTTCGCGTATGAAAACCAGTCTGACCCGGTCTCGGAACTGTATATCTGATGTTGGAAGGAGTCCATGGACCAATACATCCAACACCACGCTTTGTCTTTCGTGACTTGTGCTGAAGGATTCGTATTCCCCATCGGCGGACTGGACCTTGAAACCCATGTCCCTTGGTCACTGCAATGCTGTCAATGAGAATACCCTCATCGAGGATATCCGCTACACGAACATCAGTGCCAAGAATACTCTTTGCGTATTCAAAGGCCTCTTGAACGCTGGGAGCGCCTACCTTGTATTCTGTTACATCAGGCTTCTTCTTCGAAACTCCTGCAAGCCTTGGCTGAGTATGTATGAGCATCCGGATCTCGGCAAATGAGTCGAGCTTCTCCTCGAACTCTTTCAACTTGGTTTCGTGATCGTACTCTTTTGCAACGGGCATTGTCTTCTTCAGGTCCTCTGACATGGTGCCAGCAAGGACTTCAGTAGTCAATTTGAGACCATAAGCTGTGGCCTCGTAACCACGTAGTGAGAACGGTCTAATCGGTGGTGTGTCAATGATTGTGACAGGGACAACGGTCTCCTGTCCTGCAAACGGACTGTTAGGGTTGCTAACAGTCATGACCGCATGGGTCATTCCCGCCTTGTAACCGATGAAACCTTGTAGTTTTGCAGCTCCGTCTTTATACTCAGGCCAATTCTTGATACGGGGCACGAATTTTGAAGCCCTACCTCGTGGTAAGTAAGCTAGACTTCCACGCCTTGGTGCATTCTTTTTTCTGTGTGCCATAATAACACCACATTGGTGTTCGTATCGAACGGCCGTTAAACTGGGCTATTCGTACTACGGTTGGCGGGCCAAGCGGGAGATGGTTTTTAAAACCTTCCTCCTGACCATGAAAACTTAGAAACGGTTCTGTTCAGTTCGTGCAAGTATCTCGTTCTGAAGGTCTTTTCCGACATTTACGAAATAATCTGAGTATCCAGCTACTCTGACTATTAGGTTTAGATAGTTCTCTGGATGTTCCTGTGCATCTCTGAGTGTTTCTGCGCGGATTACATTGAACTGAATGTGATGTCCACCTAATTTGAAATATGTACGGACAAGGTCAGCAAGCTTTCGTCGACCTTCTTGGTCAGCGAGAACATCAGGCATGAATTTCTGATTGAGAAGAGTGCCACCTGTCTTGGAATGGTCTATTTTTGCAACTGATTTGATGACTGCAGTTGGACCATTCTTGTCAGCACCATGACTTGGAGAGATTCCATCAGAGAGTGGAGCACCTGCTTTTCTGCCATCTGGGGTTGCACCAGTCACCTGTCCAAAGTATATGTGAACGGTAGTTGGAAGGAGGTTGACTCTATACTCCCCACCCTTAGTATTAGGACGACCATCGATTGCATCGAAATAGGTCTCAAAGACGGATTTTGCAATCTTATCAGCAAAGTCATCATCATTCCCATACTTTGGAGTCTTGTTCAGTAATGTCATTCTCATGACTTCATTGTCTTCGAAATCAGCTTTCATTCCCTCAAGAAGTTCCTCCATAGTGAACTTCTGCTTTTCGAAGATATGATACTTGATAGCTGAAAGAGAATCGGTAATAGTTCCCATTCCGACTCCTTGGATGTATGTTGAATTATAGCGGGGTCCTCCGTTGTGGTAATCCTTTCCTCTCTTGATGCAGTCATCGAAGAGGAGTGACATGAAAGGGGCTGGCATGTATTCAGCGTACAATCGCTCAATGATATTGTTACCCTTTATCTTCAGGTCGATGAAGTGTTTCAGTTGTTCCCTGTAAGCTGAGAAGAGCTCACCAAATGACTTGAATGAAGTTGCTTCTCCTGTCTTGAGCCCAACCTGTTTTCCAGAGTTAGGGTCAACGCCGTTGTGAAGTGTGATCTCCAATATCTTAGGCCAATTACAATACCCTGTGAGAATACAGCTTTCTTTTCCAAATGCGCTAATTGTCACACATCCACTTGGTCCACCAACTCTAGCATCCTCGATTGATTTCCCTGCGCGAAGAAATTCTTTGATGATAACATCAGTATTGAACATAGATGGCTGACCAAATCCTTCCTTGACAACATCAACCGCACTCATGAGGAACTTGTCAGGGTTTTCAGTGCTCATCTGAATGCAAACGCTTGGTTGAATCAGTTTCATGTCATTACAGACTTCAAGAATCAGGTAGGAAACTTCATTGACTCCATCTAATCCATCAGCAGTCAGACCACCTGTATTAATGAGGGCAAAATCTTGGTATGTACCACTCTGTTGCTCGGTAATGTCAACCTTGGGTGGTGCAGGTTGATTGTTGAACTTCACCCAGAAACACTGAAGCAGCTCCTTGGCAAATTCTCGTGTGATTGTCTTCCTTTCGAGTTCGTTCGCATAGAATGGGTGAAGATGTTGATCCAATCTTCCTGGATTGAAACTATCCCAGACATTTAACTCGATAATGACACCCAGATGAACGAACCAGTATGACTGTAATGCTTCCCAGAAATCTCGTGGGGGATTAGCTGGAACTCGTTCACACACTTCAGCGATTTTATCAAGTTCTTTTTTGCGTTCTGTGTCTATTTCTGATTGGGCTAGTTCTCGTGCTTTATCTGTGTGACGTCTTGCAAAGGAAATGACTGCATTAGCAGCAATCTCCATTGCTTTGAGTTCTTGTTCTTTCGAATAAGCCTCTGGGTCATTATAATAGTCTAGTGAATTGAGATGATTCTGAATATCTTGAATGAGGTCCAAAAGCCCTCTTCTATAGATCTTATCATCTAAAATTGCATGCCCAGGTGCCCTCTGTTCCATGAACTCAGTATAGATACCAGCATTGAATGCAGCCATCCACTCTTCAGACATGGATTGGAACACACGCTCTCGCATTGTTCTACCGGTCCAGAATGGAATTATCTCATCTTTGTAGGTAGCTCTTGTTTCGTCACTCACAAGGAATGGAGTTCGCTCTCGTGAGTTGGCAATATCAAGATCTTCGATAGAGTGACTGCAAAGCTCAGGATATGTAGGAGTCGCCCGTGGTGCAGACCCACGTTCACCAACGATTAGTTCACCTTCATTGATAGTGACTGTCTTATTCTCCAATATGTGTTTGAATGCAAGTGCTCGAGCGACGGGGGTTGATATATTGTCAGCACCACCACTCTGATAGAAATCGGTGAGAAGTTCAGCACGTTCTGTACAAATGTAGGGTCTGGTAGTAACGCTCTGGTTTCTCAAACGTTGTACACGATCTGGTAACATTGGTAAGTTCTCACCTTGTTTCAAAGACAATACTGAGATTAATTGGATTCAGTGTTTTTTGTCTAAAAAGGTCGCGGATGTGGACTGTTTATCGTTCATAACCAGATTTGGTAATCTTGTCACCTAACGAATTATTCAGGAGACCTAGACTAACGAGGAGTGCTTCTTCTAATCGAACCGTTTCAGTACCTTGTCCTTCGATTGTGTTTACCCAGAAATCGACATGGTGTTTGACATCTTCTTTCTCATTCGCACATAGCTCAATAATTCCTCGTTCTGGACCACCAAAAATTGCTAGTACTGATTTTGTGTTAGATATTGTGGAAACGAGGTCATCCTCTAGGTTCTTGAAGGATGATGCTTTTCTTGAGAATCCTATGCGAGTCATACCCTCTGACTGCTTGAGTAAGTCAATCAAGCTTCCAATTCTACTTGCTTCATATCCCCAGTATTCTTGTACATCAGATCTCTCAATTGGTTCAAGTACGATTGTTGGGGATGTGCTAATCACTCTAAAGAGGGTTGGATCACGCTCACTTACAATTCCCGGGTAATCGATTAATCTATCAAACCCGAGGTCAATCTGGTTTGGGCGTACTTGAACACCCCATCTTACAGATTCTTCAGATAAATCTGCTAGCGATGACTGTAAAGGATGACTTCTGGTTCTTAGGGGAGGGAGTGTACCAGCAAATTGTAGAGACGGTGATTTTGGAAAAATCCGTCGACGCAGGTACTGCGGTGTGTCAAGATACCTCAGTATCTTTACAAGAAGATCTGCATCTCTCATCTTAGATGCGGGTAGGTATCCAGTATTGTAGACAAACACTTCTTCCACACGAAAAACTGCAAGAGCACGTGCTATCCTTCCAGCCTTTGATGTCTTTTTACGGAGATTGGTGCTATCAGCAAGACTGGTATCGGGGAGTGCTACTTTCAGTGTCATTGTAATCGTTCCTATAAGTCGAGTGTAAAACAGAGTGTTGTTTTGTCTGATTGTTGGTCTATCTTCATGTCTGCATAAGTCATTGCTTTGACTTCAGTCCTAGTATCATGCTTGTCAAAGTCTATTGCTTCCCCTAGTGCTCTTCCCTTCAGGACGTATTCGTCTGTATGCTTTGAGATACTATCAACTTGGAATTTTGAATAGAAACAACCTGTGATATCAATAAGGGCGATAAGATGCCCAATCCATTCGACGAGAAGTTCTTCCAGGTCATATCCATGGGTTTCTATCTCTACGGATTCAGTGGGTGTAACCGTGGACGAGTCTAGTATAACCTCGAACGATGCGAGTGCAGCCTCCTCGAAGGCGGTCTCCAATGTAGGAGCCCAGCACTCGATGGTTATATCTGCCGTATGATCATGGAATCGAAATCCTCTGTCCATTCATTCAGTCTCCAAAGTCAACCACGACAAGAAGCTTAAAAGGCATTTCCAACGGTGGAAATCCTAAGCCGAGGTAGCCAAGCCTGGACCACGGCGCCGGTCTTGAAAATCGGAGTGTTCTGCACTCCTAGACCAAGCCAACCGGTGTGTTCGCACCCATGAGTTCAAATCTCATCCTCGGCGCCACTTCATTTTGCCGGTATAGCTGACACTATTCAGTATTCAGATACATAATCTAACCTATTGGTGCTAATTGATGGAAATTCCTGCAGAATCATGGTATAACTCAATATCCCTACGACATTCACAACGAAAGTATTCAGGAGAAGTACCTGATGAGAGCGTAACCTCAGGTATCGAAAAGGTGTGTACCGAGTTTGCACCATTTCCTGGGGTGAGATCTGTTCTCGTGAGAGAACCTGCAAATGATGTTTTCAAAGGAGCTGTGGGTCAGTATTTTTTCAAAGTCACTAAAGCCCCATACTACATTGCATTCATAGGCGATATAACTAAAGCAAATATCCAAGCGAGTGTAGGATACACTGGAGAGGGAATCATCTTGGAAGCAACAGCACTCGGTCTCAACACTTGTTGGGTGGGTGGATTCTACAAGCGGGAAGCTGTCTTGAAGCAAATCGATCTGAAGGATAACGAGCAGTTACTGGCAATAACTCCAATCGGTTATTCTTTGGATGGGAAAGATAGAGTTGGAAACTCACCTAAAAAGCATAGGCGAAAGGAACTCAATGGACTCATTCTTTCAAAAGAGGATAATATTGGGAGCTGGATTGATTCTACATTGGAAGCAGCCAGACTTGCTCCTTCTGCAGCAAACAGACAACCTTGGCGATTCTCCATTAGTGAAGACTCAATCACTGTGTCATCAAGCAGTAATAGAGAGGGATTCGGAGTGTCAAGACGCCTTGATTGTGGTATTGCTATGTTGCACCTAGAGTTGGGTGCACTTGTATCAGGTTTCAAAGGTAGTTGGGAGTTTCTAGATTATCCAGAAATTGCAAGATTCCTAATTCACTAGATAGTTACTTACTTTTCATTGATCTTTCGAATCGGCCAGATATTATCCCAGAATGTCTTTGGTGGATGTCGTAGATCATAATCGATCCGTGTATCATGCATGACGCGAGAGCAATATGGGTCACCTTGAGCAATTGTATGCTCCATGGTCAGTACGATACTCTCATGATAATCTCTGGCTCCTTCATAATCACCATAACAGCAGACATAGTATTTGATTTCCGAGTCTGGAAGGTCATCAAGAGATTCTACCCAAAAGCAGTTGTCATTTCTATAAGCGTATTTACCCTCTGCAATCATACCACGAATCATCACCCAGTCAGAGGGATTATCTTCATCAATTGCCGCCATACGTTCAGCAAACATGGTTTCAAGATCTATAAATGGGGTTTCCCGAGGGATTCTATCATAGATGACGAATTCTGTGAAGAAACGTTTCCATAGACTGATTGCCTTTTCACGTCCTACGGTTTCAATGAGAGTTAGAAGATTGTAGTATCGGGGATGTAGGAATGCTTGGTGATAATTTCTGTTGACAACAACGATATCTTCGTCCCATGCACTTTCATCCGGGAAATCAAGCACTTGGAAGTAATAGTTCATTGCAGCATTTACCAAACTGGCATAATCTGCCAGCTTCTCAAATCCAATCACTAAATCACTTAGGTCAATGTTTTTTTCTTTAATATAGTCTGTATTTGTTAGTTTTTGATACCGTTTCTCAAGATTCTTTGTAAAGGCATCA
This sequence comes from Candidatus Thorarchaeota archaeon, assembly GCA_004524565.1. Lineage (GTDB taxonomy): Archaea > Asgardarchaeota > Thorarchaeia > Thorarchaeales > Thorarchaeaceae > SMTZ1-45. The sequence goes on along the minus strand of SDNZ01000050.1, from coordinate 5,893 downwards.
ATATCATCAGGAGAACGGTCATAAATGAATCCGATAAGATAGTTCAATCGATTCAAGACAAACTGTGGAGCTTGTTCTTTGGGATTGATATCTACCATCCCATCTAGTACATTATCTTTGAATTCTCCTGTTCTATAGAATTTCATCTCGATCTCTCCAAATCACACCACTTTTACATTTGGATTTGAGTCTATAATCATTATATTCTAAGCAAGACTGGAGGATCTTCATTCTCAGATAACTATCGAGTATCTTCTTGAATAGTGACCGTTGCTGTACCATCTAGCGAACTGAGTGGATTATTTGTAACGTTATTCCCAAGTTCATCAACAACATACCACTTTGAATCCTTATCCTGTTCACCAAATGGCCAATTCTCCAGAAGAACTTCCCTGATAGATGCATCACCTGCTCCTTTAATGAAGTAATCCTTTGGTTTTCCAGCAATCTTCACCGTACGAGTTATTGTTCCGGTATAACCCATAGCCCATTTTGTATGTGCAGGGATTCTTACAACAAGATTTGCCATTGAAACAATGAAGAATATAACTGAAATCCAGAACAACCATATGAATTGTGAATATGAAACTTCAATCAAACCAATTGGGGAGATTACTCCAAATTGGACCATGAGCAAGAATATACCGCTCAAAGTGAACGCAATCAAAGATGTAGGGGTAATTTTCCTTTTTGTCAAAAAAACTCTCACCTAGAATCTCTGTCTACCATGATTCTACAGTCCGATTTTCATCTGAGAGGATATAGTCTTTTGCCAGTACTTTGGAACACGTGTTCTAATAATATAGAATGTGAACGCTGGGTTTTTTACAAAAAATCTCTATCAAACGGTCATGCCACTTGCTCAGACTGGAAGCATTCAAACATACTATGAACTCTATGGAGATTCAGACGACACCATTGTGTTCATTCATGGAGCTGGAGCTTCTCATGATATGTGGAGCCCTCAAGTAGATTACTTCACAAAGACCCACAGAGTACTCACCTATGATCTGAGAGGACACCAGCAGTCAGAGGGATCGGACGATATCTACACCTGCCAGCTCTTTGCAGACGACCTTCACCAACTACTAGAACATCTAGAGATAGAGAACCCTGTAATTGTTGGCCTCTCTCTTGGTGGTATGATTGCCCAAGAATACGCAATAAAGTACCATTCAAATCTCAGTGGACTTGTTCTCTGTGATACTGCAGTAGCTTCAGCTCTTACACTCTCTGACAAGCTTACAAAGGCAATTTACCCAAAAAGCCTGCTGAAGTGGACCATCAATAGAATGAGTGATGAAAGATATGCAGAATGGTCGTTCAAATATTTCGAGATGGATGATGAAATACGGGACTATCTAATACAAGAACAACTCAAGATGAAAAAAGAGGAACTCATCAAAGTCATGGACGCAATCTACTCATTCAAATTACTCCCCCTAAAAACAATCAAGGTCCCTACACTTGTTGTCCTTGGAGAGAATGAGAGAAAGGCAGTTTTTCCACATGCTGATAAGATGATTGAGTTAATTGAAAACTCACGAAAGGTGATTGTGCCAAAAGCAGGCCATGTATCCAATTTAGAAAATCCAGAATTCTTCAATAGGGAGTTAGAGAAACTGTTGCAAGAGGCATCTTAATTGATATCCCTAGAGAGATACGGTCCACTGTCCACAAATCCGAGGTTTCTGTAGTATTCCTTTACTCCTATTCCACTGTTTACAAGCAATTGAGATGAATCAAAGTCAGTCCGGCCTATCTCTTCAGCAGCAGAGATCATCTTCTCGCCTAGTCCAAGATGCTGCCAGGCATCAGTATCTCTCTCACCAATATCAACCACTGGACCATACACTCTCAATTCTCGAATAATGAATGAGTTATTCACGATTTCCGATCTGTGAGCATCCTCACTGGGATACCTGAGTCGAGTGAACCCATAGAGCACATCCAGATCAGGGTCTTCATAGGAAAGAAAAATTTCAGTTCCACCTGCAGCTTCATAGTCTCGACGAACGAGTTTCATGTTTTGAGGGTCAATATCTTGATTGGTTCGCATCTGAAAGTGTCCAATTTCTCGAAAACGAATAGTTGGATTCCGTAGACCTTCAGCCTCCATTTTTTGATGAACAAGTTCGCGGAGATTGCCCTGATTGAGACCTGCTTCTATCTGATGAAGTGGGATATCACGCTGCATTCTCTGAATCCGTACATATTCAGGCATTTTGCTCACAGCAGAAGAAACAACAGATACCACCTGTTCATTCGTAAAAGGAGTGTATTTTCCATCCTTCCACCATTCATACAACTTCGTATTCTTCACGACAAGAGTGGGATAGATCTTGAGCATATCTGGTCGAAATCGAGGGTCTGAGAAGAGTTGCTCAAAGGTAGCAACATCACTCTCTGGACTTGCACCTGGAAGACCTGGCATCATATGATAGCATACCTTGAGACCGCTATCACGGAGTAGTTTAGTTGCCCGTTCTGTGGCTTCGATTCCATGACCTCGCTGGACTTTTTCCAGTATCTCATCAGAGAGGGTCTGTACACCGAGTTCTACACGTGTAGCCCCCAGCTCAAGCATGCTATCAACACTCTCTTGGGTCACCCAATCAGGTCTAGTTTCAAATGTGAGACCGACATTGCGAACTTCAGCAGTCTCATTGATTCTCTTTGCTTCTTCAAGGGTTGTACTGACTTTCCCATTCATTGCATCAAGACTGCCCTTTACGAAGAACTGCTGGTACTCCGCAGGTTTTGAGCACCAGTCCCCACCCATGATTATCATCTCAACCTTGTTTATGCTATGACCAATTGTTTTCAGCTGGGTCAGTCTACTATCTACCTGCCTGAAAGGATCAAACTCATTCTGAATACCTCTCATTGTTGCAGGTTCATGACCAGTATAGCTCTGAGGAACTCCAAGGTCGGGGCCGCCTGGACAGTAAGCACATTTCCCATGAGGACACGCATGGGGAGTCGTCATTGCAGCAACTACTGCTACTCCAGAAATTGTACGAACTGGACGTTTCTGCAGGAATGGACGAAGAATCTCAGCCTCCTCAGGAATCGTGACCTGCAGGATATCTGCATTGGAGGGGGTCTGTTCAGCGTGATATTTTGCGCAAATCTTGTTCTTGATCTTATTGACCGTCTTACGACTAAGAGGCTCATTTGAATCGAGGAGTGCCTCAACTATCTCCCTGTAGAGCTCATAATCTTCACTAGGAACGGTCATCTTATCTCAAAATCAACAATATTCGGTTTAATAGAATGCGGTCTGGTCCCGATTACATATCCAGAGCTGTAGTTAGGTCATCAGTATCATGAGTTTCAATCTCATTCTCAACAGAATCAGGAAGTCTTCCGTCAATTATTGTTTTAACACCAAATCTTTTGCATGCATCTTGCAAAGTGGAGATTGCAACCCTAGTCCAACCAGTGATATCAATCTCTCCAGGACAGGCGATCTCGCGAACCATGATACTGAAGGGTTTGATATGTTCTGCTGTAAGGATTTTTGCAACATGAGAGAGAACAATCCTCCGATCCTCATTCAGTGAATGAGCGTACACAAGAATGAGTCTATCAACAGCAGCGTTAGTTCCTATTGCTGACAGGGTCGTCAATGCTGTCAACCACTCTTCGTAGTCATTGGATTTTAGAAGATCTTCGCAGTAATCCATCAATTTTGCATCTTGACGTCGTGCAAGCTCGGCAAGTGCAGGTCGTCGAAGTACCAGATGGACTTTCTCATCAAAAATTAAATCCCACAGCCGCGCACTATCGATGTCTACATGCAAAGGGGTATGGTCTTCACTAAGAGAAGGCCTCGATAGTAGACGCAGCTGTGGTTGGGTCATGATATGCGGTATCGACCCTGACATTTAAGGTCGTCAAGGAATTTGGAATTATGCCACTTTTTGTCAAAAACAGTGGGTCAATTGGATAGGTTTTTATGATAACTTCTCTGAAAAACAGGTAAGACAAGGTGAAATTACAATGCCTGGTTCACATGGTTCACTAACAAAAGCTGGTAAAGTTCGAGAGTCAACTCCAAAGGTAAAAGGTCGTGAAAGGCACTCACCTATTCCTCGTGTACGTAACAAGAGGAACTATGTGAAAAGGGTAGTCAAAGGAATGACCATTGGAGTCCGTAAGTAATTACGTTCTAGCACTCTTTCTTCATTCCCACTACATCACGGTGGTACTTTCCAAAATTAGCGAGTTTTGCTAATTGTTCTCCTGTGAAGACAGGACCATCTGCACAGACGAGTTGTCCAGTTGGGTCCATTGCACAGGTTCCACAGATACCGCATCCACACTTCATGAAGCGTTCAAGAGATGCTTGGAATCTGATTTTAATCGTCTTTGCAAGATTATAAAGACCTGCCATCATTAATTCGGGTCCACAAGTGTACATCCTGTCGAAGTCATTTTCATCTAGTAACTGTGCTACAGCCTCTGTTGCAAATCCTTTGAATCCTAATGAACCATCATCGGTTGCAATCTCCACTCTGAGATTGGGATGTGCCAGATTATCAAATTCTTTGAAGTAAATTAGCTCTTTCTTCGTTTTTGCAGCATTTACCAGAGTGACCTCAGCTCCTCTATCCAGAAGACGGTATACCAAAGGTCTCAATGGTGCGATTCCAACACCACCTCCAACAACAAGTGCGTTCTTACTATTCGTACTGAATGGATTTCCAAATGGACCCCTAATTCCTATCCAATCACCTTTGAACATTGAAATGAGTGCCTGCGTTGCTTCTCCAATTGATTGTACCGTAATACCCATTTCAGGAGGATTCCATGAAGATATACTCATAGGGATTTCATCCACTTCAGGAATCCAGACCATGACAAATTGCCCCGGTTGAAACTTAATCTGATTCTTCAGAGAAAATAACAGTGTCTTGGAATGGGGATTTTCAGTTATAATCTTGGATATCTGCATGGACTCGGGATTTCCCATGAGTTCATCCATTTTCATTAGTTGGTACCTCCTGCTGCACCAACTATCTCATCAATGCTCTTATGACCACGTTCTTTGAGATAGGTTTGTACACCGTTCTTGATCTTTGAGAAGACCTCAATATCTTCCATAACTGCAGTTCCGATTTGGATTGCACTAGCTCCAGCAAGATGCATCTCAACAGCATCTTTCCACGTGGAAACTCCTCCAACTCCAATGATGGGGATTGCTAGAGCATTATGAAGATCGTAGACACATCGGACCGCAATAGGAAAGATTGGTGGACCTGAGAGCCCCCCAGTTTTATTTCCTAGAACTGGGCGTTGTTGAAGGATGTCTATCTTCATTGCACGAACTGTGTTTATCGCTACAATTGCGTCCGCACCTGCTTTTTGTGCTGCCTTCCCAACTGAAACATAATCAGTTGCATTTGGTGTTAGTTTGGCAAATACGGGAAGGTCTACTACTTCTTTTACTGCTTGTACATATTCAGTAGTAACAGTTGGACTGTGTGAAATCTGACTGATCTCAGCATGTGGACAAGATAGATTCAATTCAATAGCTGATGGACCAAGTGTTGCTGCTTTCTCAGCAACAATGGCAATTTCCTTCGGACTGTCGGCAAATATACTCATGATGATTGGGACTTTCACCTCTCTGAGGATTTGCATCTCCTCCTCAAAGGCATCAATTCCAGGGTTTGTCAAGCCAACCGCATTCAAGAGACCTCCATGAGAAGTAGCAAGAACCGGACCATTGTGGCCTGTTCGAGGATGTAATCCGATAGATTTTGTGACAACTGCATCTGCTCCAGAGTTCAAGACTCGAAGCATAGTGGATGCAGTAACTCCCAAGATACCTGATGCTAACCAATATCCCTGAATCTTCACGCAGTCACCTTATTTTGAGATAGTT
>SDNZ01000195.1 GCA_004524565.1 Candidatus Thorarchaeota archaeon | reverse complement strand
GGGGTCAGAGCAATCATTACTCGCCATGAGAAGCATATCAGATTTGGGCCTTAAGTATGACGTAATGAGAATTGGTGCGATCGCCGGGATTTGAACCCGGGTCACAGGCTTGGGAAGCCTGCATCATAACCCCTAGACAACGATCGCAATACTAGGATACGATTGTCTTTGGCAACGATTTAAGATTATTGCTATTGTGAGCACTAGAAGCGATAGAATCATGTAGTTTCGTAGAAAGATTGCATTGAAGAAAGTACCATGCTAGACCACGTTCGCCAAGCTGCCAATTCTTAGACTTGTTGATAAAAGAGTATCGCAAATCTAGAAGGAGGACTGTGCCGTGGGCGGTTGAATCTCAATCCTTATCTTGGGGTAGCCATCAGCATGACAATTGAAGGTCTGGATATGTCTGAACACGAGAAGACTACTAATTTTTGGCAAGGGAATCAGGCATGTGCGGAAGCAGCAATATCTGCAGGATGTAGATTTTTTGCTGGCTATCCTATTACCCCAGCTTCTGAGATAGCAGAGATTATGGCTGAAAAACTACCTATAGTTGGAGGCACCTATCTTCAAATGGAGGATGAGATAGGAGCCATTTCATCAGTAATTGGGGCTTCATGGGGAGGCGTGCTTTCCATGACTGCAACATCTGGGCCAGGCTTTAGTTTGATGCAAGAAAATATCGGTTATGCAATAATGACTGAAACCCCCTGTGTTGTTGTAAATGTCCAACGAGCTGGGCCTAGTACAGGACAGGCAACAAAAGCGGCCCAAGGAGATTTAATGCAGACCCGATGGGGGACACATGGAGACCATCAAAGCATAGTATTGGCGCCAAATTCGGCCCAAGAATGTTATGAACTAACCTTGAAAGCTTTTCAAATTTCGGAGTATCTTAGACATCCTGTAATTCTCTTGTCGGACGAAGTTGTAGCACATTCTCGTGAAAAGGTAACTATTAGACCAAACGAAAGTGTTCAAGTCCGCCGTATGTTTGCAAGAAAAGGCCAGAAGCATTTTGGAGGAGTGAGCGAAACAGGACAAGCTATAATGCCTAAGTTTGGAGATGGACTCGATTTGCTAGTCACTGGTTCGACTCACAATGAAGAAGGATTTAGAAGAACTTCTGACCCAGAAACTCATAACGTACTAATTCGTCGACTTGAATCCAAGATTCAAGCTAACCGACACATGATTACCGATTTTGTAATTTCGGGTCCTGATGAGGGAGATTGGGGAGTAATTTCGTATGGTTGTACCTCAAGAGCTGTAGAAGAGCTCATGACAGCCAACTCTAACCAATTGACAATTAGGTCCTTTAGACCAAGAATCATATGGCCTTTTCCGGATGATGGAGTACGTGAATTCGCCGAATCTGTAAACCGTTTATTGGTACCAGAACTTAGCCTTGGACAACTCTCAAAAGAAGTTTCAAGAGCAGTAGGAAAAGATACGGAAATTGTTTCATTAACAAAGATTGGCGGTGGTTTAATGATTGAACCTGATGAACTGCTTAGAAAAATGGGTGGTTGATAACTGCCAAAAGGCAAGTTCTCTTCCTGTGGTGGAATGCCTTCGTTTTCTTGATAGTTAACAATCAGAATAATGCTAGTTCTCATCCAAACAGTGGTAGTAAAGGGTTTGTTGAGAAAGCTGCACCATGTTGTTGAAATTTGAAAAAGGATTTGATGCTCCCCTGGCACGACCCACAGCGGAAGAATGAATGGTATTTCTGTGGATGTACTGAAATTATCTAGAGCAAGTATGGAACTTTGTAAATCATCGACAAATATGTGAACATCTACATATGATACAGGAGTGCTGTTATCATACTGCAGAGTAACTGTTAGGTTTGCTATTTCGTTGTAGTAAACTGGACTGATATTTGCTAGTCCATCAATGGATCCATAAACAACCATTTCATTTTCTGTAGGTTCCAGAAATGTATGTGTTGAGTCCTCAATGGATAATATCACTGAATGAATACCAAGAGAAACATTGTGAGGTATTGGTAACAAAATATCAATTTCTGTATCTGTAAATACTGAAAAGACAAAGTAGAATTGGCCTAAGAAATCCTTCAGCAAAATGCTAAGAGACTGGTTGAAAGAAAACTCAGACTCTAGAGTGAATTTTATTGAACAATTCAGGCCTCTGGTTACATTCCATGATGCTTGAGTAGGCAGAAAAACGACAGGAAATTGTATCGGAATTTCTATTGGGGTCAAACTTCCAGCCAGAAAGATTGATGCATCTCTTTCAACTAGAATAGCAAAGATATGTACCCTAACTTCAGTATTTATGGATACTAGCCAAGTGATATAGCAAATACCTTGAGCATTGGTTGTTCCAGTTGCCATAGTGGTTCCGGTTTCGTTGAGCAGCTGTAGATTAATCCCAAGAATGGGGGTTCCCAATGCGTCTGTAACTTCTATGGCAACTTCTGAAATATGCCCCAAAGCTGCTGGCTTTAGGATTTCGAAGCTAACATTTGCAGAAGAGAAAAAGGCAATAGTTGTAGTATAGTCTACAGATTCGTGATAGGAAGTTTTGTTGCTTGTGATTCTTATTGTTCCAGTACCCCAGTAGATATCTGGGATATCCAACAGGGCATCAATCATTCCTATTGTGTTGGTGTAATCAAGGCTACTGGCAATTGTTGTGTTTCCTACTATTATCTCGACAAGAATTGGATATGATTCAATGCCTGTTTCGGTAATTGTGTCCATGCATTCGATATCTATGGCCAAGGGGGTTCCACTTGTATGATTCTCGGGACAAGAAAATGAAAGAATAACATTTCTATGAATAGCCTCTATGAAGATTGTCGCTGTAGTAGATTGATACAGGGAGGTGTTTGCCGTAATATTCACAGACCAAGTACCAGGTGCCACCTCAAAAGGAATTGATACGGCATAGAAGCCATTGCCTATGTTGTTCATTGCTCCATTTGAAAAAGAAGTCTGCCAAGTTACTATACTGTCATTTAATCTGGATTCAGCTAGGTTTGTATGAAGTACGGTGATGTTGGCTAGCTCTGAATGGTTTTCATAAGGATTCTCGCAGAATATTGTATCTGGCGAAGATATTACTGTAAGATTCGATGGAGCAGGAAGAACTGTGATTTGAATTGAATCAGAAAGTGGATAAAAAGCCGGTGTACCACTGCTAGAGATGAGCAAATTGTAGTTTCCTGGAGAGCCGTAACTATTACTCCAATTTAGGAATAAAGATCCATTTGCATCTGTTGTTGTATTTTGCGTAAAGACTTCAGTTGATGATTCGTCAAATACTGAAATCGAAATGGGGCTGTTTGTCAAGGATATGTTGTCATTGTGAACACTGTTAATCTTGAACTGGAGCGTGGAATTGCTATTGAACTCTATGCTAGTTGGCGTTTGGGACGTTACTTCCAAATTTCCTCTGGTTATGTTGATAGGAATTGTATCGCCACCACCTTGAGAATACCCATCATATACTTCCACATTGAATATTACATATGCTGTTGTACCATCTAAGCTTGGAAAGGTGTCTTCAGGAAGAATAGTATATGATGAATTGGGGTAGCGTATATCAGGTGAAGGTGGAATATAGTAACTGTCTGCGAAAACAAGCCCTTGATCTGTTATAACGGAAAACGATATGTAGCACCATCCATCTTGGCTAAAATCTGCGATAAGCTTGGAAACCATACTTATTGTTTCGCCAACTTCATAGACAAGTTTGTCTGTTTCAAAATAGAAGAATTCGAAGTAGTATGCACTAACAGGGCCAGCAGTACATAGAATTGTTAGGATTGAAACTGATACGATGGCTATTGTCCGCTGATTCAATTGACCCACCAATGAGAAGTCTTGATTATCCCTAAAAAACGGCACATGATTACAGCGACAACTTTAATTCCAAGCCATATGCTGGTCAGTCGAGTAAAAGAACTGGATGGATAGATACATGGTTGTACGGCTAACAAAGACAATAATAGAATCAATTGATGATACTGATACCAAACGATTGAAGCTGATACGTATAGTTTCCAAGGATGAGGGAGCTGTGATTACACTCGAATTACCTGAAGTTCTCTGTGAAACTTTGAAGGCAAATGATGCAGTAGCTGTTACAATGGATAAAAAGGAAATGAAAAAGGGTGAGAAATCTAAGCTCTATATGGAGGGGAAAGTCTTCAGAACAAGTGAGGGTGATGATCTGAATGTTATTGCTACTGCAGGCGGTCTCCGATTGACTGTTTCAATTAGCAAACCGACAGCTGCACAGAAAACAACATTTGATACTGATAAGCTATTTTTCGTGATTCAGTAGATGGTAATATATCAAAGGGATTAGTTTCGGTAAACCCTCTTTCCGTCTAGGCCTTCTGAAGGCATTAGCCAGTATACAAAGTCCATTTTGCAGAACGAATAGTCCTAGAGAGAGAACTATAGCCTTCTGAAAGTCAGTTAGGAATTCATGTCACTCAAGTTTTGGGTGTGGTCTTTGATTGATGAAATATTCGAGGTAGTTCAAGGTTCGTCATGGGTATGTCCTGATTGTTCTGGGATACTTGTGGTGAATCAAGGATTTTTAGTGTGT
>SDNZ01000194.1 GCA_004524565.1 Candidatus Thorarchaeota archaeon | reverse complement strand
GTCAAAAGTCCTTGAATTTCTTTTAGTGTAGATATGTTCCTCGAAGCAAGAAAGGCCACAACATGATTACCTAGTTCTCCAAACCGGTCGAAAACAGTGCCCTGCTTAACACTTGGTTTTTGCACCTTCATCTTACTTATAGCTTCTTCATGCCCAAAACCATCATTAGGTAGTGTTCTTCTGCTAGAGCTTATTCTACCCTTTTTTGGCAGAATCATAGGGCCAGCCAGTACCACCTCTGGGATTGCTACAGTTTCAAAAGGTCGTGTCAGCATTTCGAAAGGTTCAGTGCCGGGTAGCACTACCAAAGCATGGCCACGTTTCAGAATTCTCAGATACTTTTCTTGATTTTCATTTAAAGACATAAATTTGCCGCCAATTGAGCTGTCATACGGCAATCTAAAGGTTATTTTCGTAGATGTATTTGCTAGAATATTTGACGATATATTGGGTCTTGTAGAAACCACAATTACTCCCTGTCCTGTTGCCCGGAGTAGCATTACCATAGACTCCCCTGTTGTAACATCGGCAGCAGTATTACGAGAGTAGCTCTCTGGCACAAGATTACTAGCTTCTTCCAAAATAACAACATGCTGAACTCCAGGAGTAATTCCTCTATGAAGAGCATAATCAAAGATCCTCTTTGCTACAAGATTGTAGAGCAGTCTAGCCGCTTCCATTCCTCCAACCATAGCTACATGATGAAGATCTAAAATCACTCTCTTCTCCATTAAATCAGAAATTCTAATTGCAGAAGGTCCTCCACCTAGAATGGTTCCAAGAGGTTCTCGTGAGAGAATCTCTAGCCGATTTAGAAGAGCATCCTTAGTCATATTTCCTACTCGATCATTACCTGATAGTTCCACTATCTGCTGAATGAGAGCTTGAATAGAACTCTCTTGTCTTTCAGACTTTGAAACTGCAAGAACAGCCTCGCGAAGGAGTCTTTCCATTGCCGGAGTTAACTCGGACGAAGCCCCTCTTTCTTTGAGCAATTCCTTTAGAATTGCAAAGGTTGTATGTGCGTGACGCTCATTGGAATCAACTTCAGAGTCCATTAAATCGATTACAAAGGAAGAATCAATCCCAGGTCGCATTACTTGTACATTTTCATCACATGAGCCTATCAAATCAATATACTCAGATCCTTTGATATCAAAAATCCACCAAGGGATATCAGTTTTGGTACTAAGTTCAGTCATTATGTGTTTCACAAGTGTGGTTTTCCCTGTCCCTGTGGCTCCAAGTACTGCAACATGTTCGCGCAACCATTCTGTTTTGAGTCCAACATTATTCAGCCCCCTTCCGCCAAAGGATACCTTACCCATAACAAGATCATTATCAACAATGTCATTCGCCGGTATTGAGAATGCGGGTACTGGAGAAGCTGCGATTACGGGCAATTGCTGTACTGGTGTATTAACAAAAGCAGCAACACGACTTACATGCATTCTTTGAGGCTTGAGATGACGCCTAGTAAGAATTCGATAGGCTGTCCTTTGACTTACTTTCTTCGCCTTTAGGTCAATAGTTCCGTCACCTCCCCATATTGAATGAAATAACCCTGATAGACCCTCTTTTGCTTCCTGCAAATGATTGTCATCATCACCACTAATGGTCAATACTATAGATACATCAAACCAAGTTTCATTTCCTTGAATCTTCTCATAATGGCGTAAAAGACGTTTCTTTGCTGCCTGATCTTCCAAGGAGTCTTCGTTTCTTTTTTCCTTAGAACGTATTGATTTCCATTCCCCTTCAAGTTTTCTTCGTTCTTTTCCAGGTTTAGCTTTTGAAAAAACACAACATAAGCTACTTGTATAGCCTTTCTTCAATACAGTCGAAATGAATGTCCCCACTTGAGATGCATCAAAAGCTGGCATCACCCTTGGATCTCCTTGCATCACAAAGAATGTCTGGTGCTGTGGAAAGTTATCAGGCATGATTCGATTAGGTTCACATAGCTCTTTTCCAGCAGAGGATAGTACAGCCTCTCTCAGTTCAACTTCCTTCAGTTGATTGAGCTCAATATTATTGAAAGAGGCCAACAATATCGCTTCTGTTCTAGTAGCTTCTCTTCGAATCCTGCTTGTTATCTCATCCAGCTCTTTCCCAATAGTAGTAATGAAAATCCGAAGGAAGGGCTCTTTATCCTGAACACCCACTTCGTATGCCATAGTGACTTGATTATCCATCCCTGCTCGTATTGCCAAAAGAAATGTTGTATCATACTCAGGCCGGTCTCCATTTGTCATACGTACAGATCCTGGGGCCGTTACGATGTCAAGACAACTTGTTCCAATCAATCGATTATTTGTACGAAGTACAAAAATGTCATCTCTCAAAAACATTAATGCTCCTTCGTCCTGTAGTCTATTAAATGTCAAAATTGCAGATAAGCAGAGAGGAACTATACATACTATAACTTCTGTTTGGAGCTTGAACTGATAGGAGAGATAATTAGTGATTTCTAGAAGAGGTAATAGATAGGCAAAAAGCAGGTAAATTGAACCAATCAAAATGCTTACAATCCAGCAAATCTCCACAATTCGTTCCACACGTGGCTGCAGGATTCTTGGCATTGACCTACTTTGAAATCTATTTTTTTCACCCTGCCTAGCCATTAATACACCACCCTATTCATTGATATCAACAATCATACAAAGTGTAAACATCATAACTAGGCTCTCGTCTTTTCCAACACATATGAACTCCCCCAGATTCCTTATCATATACAATAGAGGTCGAACTTTCAAATCCAAGGAGTAAAGGGAACGAATCTGGACTTGTAGGAGATTAAAAACCAACATGAAGAACCAAGAAACGGAACTCGAAATACAGTTTCTATGTAATGCTGTTACCACCAAACAACAGGAGTTTCATCTCATAAAATACTGCCACCAACTAATTTGCAGCCGAGGCTAATCTAATGAGGCGATTTCTCACTCTAATAATCATTGGCGTTCTAAGTTTGCTAATCCTATCAATGCACAATACTACAGAGGTTTCTGCTGAAGGAGAAGTTGTGGCGGTGCGAGGAGATGATATACCACTTTCTGCACAGTTGCTACAAAACGGGACGTATGGCGACCCTGTTCCTGATCAAGTCATAAGTTTTTATGATGCTCTTTTAGATGTGTACTTGGATTCAGCAGTTACTAATCAAGATGGCTATGCTTCAATCATTTGGAGCATTCCATCAAATCATCCCTTGGACATAACACCTGTTAATGCAACTTTTTCCGGAAACGAAACACTAGCTCTTGCACCTTCGTGTCAATGGGCATTTGTTCATATTTTGTCAAGAACTCAAATTATCATTGATAACTACTCTGAAACACTTCATCCTGATGACTACTTCGTTCTTGAGATTCGTCTTCTAAATGATATAAATAATCCAATAGTTGGGGCACAAGCATCTCTATTTTCTGCCACATATCAACTTGCGTTTGCTACAACTAATGAAACTGGCTATGCACTATTCACACTCGAATGCAACCTCACATGGAGTTCACTGGGTGTCAATGACCTATGGGTGAAATATGAACAGGACTTGGACTCGCACAATTCCGAAGCTGAAATTTATTTCCAATTCACTGTAGAACAGGTTGAAACTATCATAGAGATAGAAAATACTATTCCAAATAAAATCAATTTGACAGATTCTCTGGACCTTCGGCTCCATGTGGAAACATATGAAGGCTCACTTCCAAATTCTCCCTTGAATCTATTTCTTAACAGCATACATTTTGATTCTGTTACCACAGATCAATTTGGAGAAATTGATCTTTTTATCCCTATAGATTCCAGATTTTCTCTCGGTTCAAATACAATTAGAATCCAATATGATGGTACAAATCGTAATACAGCTGCTCAGAGTGTAATAAATTTCGATGTCACAAGTCCCATTAATTTCGATTTTCAAAAACCAGAGAATGCGATTTTGGGAATCGAATACGAGTTCAGAATTGATGTTTCTGATATTCTGGGCAGATATATTCCGAATGTTTTGGTAAATGTACATGATATGTTATTAGATGTCAAAGTATCTGCAAGGATTCCTTTCAATTCTACTTATGTTAACATTGCGCTTACATTCGAAGACTATGTAGGTCTGCACACATTGAACATCACAATTACAGGCAATGACTATATCACAAACAGAGTTCAATTCGTAGATATTACTGTATGGTCCAAACCGAATTTAGTATTAGTAGACAATAGCATACTTGGGTATGCTTATCCTTCACAGGAAATATTCTTCAAAGTCCAACTAAAGGATGTCAACGGTGGAATATCTGAAAGATTAATCGAATTGAAAGACTCCCAAAACGAAACAATGGAAATCTTCACAACAGATTCAGAAGGGCTTGTCGAGATTCTTATTACAGCCCCAACAGTCGAAGACAACTATCTTTTTTCATTTGCATACAACGGAATGCCAGAAAGCTTTGAATTAGCTGCCATGTTTTCATATCAGTTTACTGTTACAAAAGTCATGCCTGTATTAGTTCGGATAGAAAGATACGAAATTATTCCACCTGCACATGAAATCACTGTTGATTTCATAATTCGTGGTCTTAATGGAACCTATTTGATGGGAGTTAATCTCCTCTATACTTGGAATGGCTTTACAATAACGACAATCACCCAAGAAGATGGGTC
>SDNZ01000049.1 GCA_004524565.1 Candidatus Thorarchaeota archaeon | reverse complement strand
CTTGTTCAGAAAGAAGGGAGAATTGGTGTTGCAGCAGCGGCTCGAGACCTTGGAAGTACCCCTGATGTAGTTGCTGATGCTGCAGAGAAATTATCTCGACGACGACTACCTCTGGTATATCTTGACCGCCGTTCTTCTGAGATTATTAGTCCAAGTGCGGTCTCTCTTGAGGAGAGTCTACTTCATCTATTGTACGCTCAAAGGAGAATGACCTTCGATCAGATTGCTAAGGTTACAAATGCTACTGACAAACAGATTATCGAAGCAGTTGGTGAATTATCAAAAGATGGAAAATTCCGTGGTACTATTGACAAGAACTCTCGAGTGCTCTATACCCAAGAGGCAGTAGCACAGTTATCTAAAGCTCTTACAACTTGTCCGAACTGCGATGGAAAATTAGAAGCACCAGTTCTTCCAGGTGAGGAGGAGACCTGCCCATACTGTGGACATAACATTGTTAACAGGGTGAAGTGATCGGGCGTTCACTACGAATGCGCCATTTGTTAACGATTTCACCTTTGTCAACAATGTGGTAACAGTCATGAAGATTAGCAGTGAGGCACGAATGATTCGGAAGAATTCTCAAGACATCATTGACTTTGTATTCTTGATTATAACTTGAATTTATGAACTTCACTTTGCCATGCTCTTGCGAGAGCGAGTACAAGTGCAGATTACTATCTAATTCATGTTTGTCATAATCGCTGTAAATCTTTCCATAACTAGTTCCTGCGTCAAGATGTGTTGGACCAATATCTTTTGAAAGCGCAGTAGCTCCTGCATCAATCACAATATACTCCTCATACTTACCTAAAACACTCGCTATGGCTGTCAATGCACAATCCGAGACCTGACAGGTGCCAAGCGTAACTTGCGTATAATCAAAGAAGACGTAATTCCCAGGACGTACCTCAGTGATTCCATCCATAATCTTCTCAGTCAGGGTTATGGTTGGAGTAGATCCAATGCTTACAACTTCTGGTTTTAGGTCATGGTTCTCGGATTCCAATCTCTTAGAAAACTCAACCATTTCTGCTTGTTCTTGACGGGCTATTTCTCGAATCTGTTTTGTTGTTGTTGCATCATACGAGTGTCCTGCATGTGTGAGAATTCCCTTGAAGGTTAGACTTCTAGAGTTTGCAATATTGCTAGCCAGTTTGACCGAAGCTGGGTCTCGTGGATTCACACCAGTTCTAGGGTATCCACAATGGACCTTGAGGAGTACATCAAGTGCCATTCCCCTTTTTTCTGATTTCAATTCTAATTCCGACACTATCTCAAAATTGTCAACTAACAGTCTTAGATTGACCGTTGATGCGATATCTAAGGCTGCCTCTATCTTATTGGATGTAATTGGAACTGCGTATGTGATATCATTGAATCCTGCATCTGCAAAGATTTTTGCCTCATCAAGCGTTGAAACTGTTATCCCCTTAGCTCCATGCTTGAGCTGCATCATTCCAATCTCAATACACTTGTGAGTCTTAATGTGTGGTCGCAATTCGACTCGATTATTCTCTGCCTTCGCAGCCATTCTCTCTATATTGTTCTCTAATCTTTCAAATTCAACTAAGAGAACAGGAGTCATGAGATTTGATGGATACTCGTTTGTCAATACAGACACCCGAGACCTTGAATGAACATGCTTACTCAAATACTCTCGTGCTAAGCGAGCGCAATCATTTTGTACTATAGTCACATGTTTTTCCTTGGTGTTTGAAATGGGTACAATTTCTGAACTTCTCTTAGATATGCTAGAACATGAGAGTAAACAAACAAGGTTTGTTTTAGCTGCTGCTAAACATGTTGACACCAAATTTACTCCGAAGGAAGGTTTACGTTCTCTCATTGATTTGGCTAATCATATCGCACAAATTCCATTAATAGATCAAAAGTTCTATTCTATGGAATTCAAGAATTTTGAAGAAGTTCAAGCAATGGAAAAAGAACTTCGCAAGGACTCAATTGATGAACTACTGATAGTCTATGACCAAGGAATTGAAACAATCAAGAAATTCATCTCGGAACTCTCAGATGAACAACTTCTTGAAAATAACTTGAAAGTCATTTTATCGTTATTCTATCAAAAAGATCCTGAAAAGAGCTGGGGTAATTATATCCCGGAGATCACGACACATCTTGCAATGCACAAAATGCAACTATGGATGTATCTGAAGCTATCCGGTGCTCCCGTTAATATGTGGACTTACTATGGATTTCAACAAGATGAATAGAGCGGTCAAGTAATTCCATGTTGGTCTCCACGAATGCGACGACGAAGGTTGAGTCGAACTTCATCAATCCTCTCCTTTACCTTACTTCCTTTTGACCAGAATTCTTTAATCTCATCAAAACCATGGACATCCCAATAGAGCGGACATGCCCCATAACAGTAGTCGAACTTATCGCATTTCTTGCATCCTTCTGGAGCAAAATCCTTCGCTCTCCAGAATTTACTAGCCCTATTGTACCAGACCTGTTCAAAGCCTTCATGGAGTAGATTTCCAACAGGTTCGCTGAAACTTGAACAGGGAAGAAGACCTCCCTCTGCATCGACTGAGAGTAATCCATCGCAACACGCGCAACTCTTCGCTCCAAGACCATGAGCGATTGGATTGAATAGACAAACTGGAGTTGGAGCGTACCAGACGAATTGGATGCCTTTCTTGCTTGCCCTCTTCTTCACTCGTTTTACAATCTCTTCAATCTCAGAGTACTTGATTTGAAGCTCATCCCTGAGTTTGGCTGCAGTGCCGGTGTAAATCACCATGTTCATACTGAAATATGTGAGTTCGAGTTCATCAGCAAGAAAATCGACTAGCTGTTCGAGGTGATCTCTATTTGGTCGGCAGATAGTTGTGTTACAATGAGTGTAAATGTCAGTTTCCCTGAGATTCTTCACACCTTGGACTGTTTGCTCAAATGCTCCCCGCGCTCCCACAATGAAATCATGAATCTCTGCATCGGGTCCCTCTATTGAAACTTGTGCGCTGTTTAATCCAGCATCAACTAGTCTCTGAACAAACTCTTTGCTACTACAACGACGACCGTTTGTGATGAGGTTCATTCTGAGACCTTTCTCTCGGCCATAAGTGATTAGTTCAAACAGATCTTCTCGAAGTGTTGGCTCACCTCCGGTGAATGACAGACTAGGAACCTTTGCATCATCTACTATCATATCGATGACATGCTTCACTTCTTCTGTTGACATTTCTTTTGATTCTCTGTAAGGAGAATGAGCATAACAGAATCTGCAGGCGTTATTGCAACGATAAGTTAGAGCAATCTCACTAAGAACGGGGTACTTGATCTCACCAGTTCCAAAGGGTACGATCTTTGCTGTTCTGTAAGTATAGATATTCTGATTTCCTGTGACCATATTTCTAAGATCATCAATGAATGCCGCAAGATCGTTGAGAACCACCTGTTCTTCTGCACCTGCTACAACAAAGTGGTCCACAATGGATTTTGCATCCTGCCCCTCGAATAGTAATTGTAGCATCTTCATGGCAGTCTTGTTTAGATGCATCACTTTGTTGGGTCTGAGAATAAGGAGGTCATCTTCTGGTCGTGGAAAGAAATAATCTTTCACATCATCAATGAATGCTGGAACCCAAGCTAAATCATCAACAGTGTAATTGTACTGAGGTATCAACTTGGAGTCGGGCATTGTTTCATCATATGATGTGTAGCCATCTTAAGCATTCGGTTAGGTTTGATGAATATCTCTTTCTAGCTGAAAGGCTTAAGAGTCTCCAAGTTTGAGTAAAAATTAACATCGTCGTGGAGTGTGTTCGATGAGCACGAATGAGATTGTATTGCCATATGGAAAAATTAGCAAGAAGAAGCTAGTCATGCATTTTAGCGCTTATGACATCGACCTGCCAATTATCGCAGCAGGTATCCGAGAGAGAATGGATGTTTTCCGCGAACTTCATGTTGCTTTTGCAGGGTTTGGAACTGAGATTCCTGAGAATATGTCTGAACAATCACCAGCTCTAGTGAAGTGTTTCTTCGAGTATGTTGGTGAAGGTGGAGATGCGAACGAGATTCTCAAACGCGTCTACCATTTGGTTTGGAGTGGTATGATTCAGGAATTTCCAGATATAGAAGAATGGGCATCTGCAAAGGCAGACCTCTCTTCTTTGACACTTGCACAGGCAGAGGTCATCAGAGCAAGAAAGGAAGACTGAATGTTTAATGATTTCAGAGAGATGATATCTCCAGCATGAGGGTTCTATCTTGAAACGAAGGTTAGCTAATGGTTTCCTACTAGGTCTATTGATGTTGTCAATGGCTTCGGTATGTGTAACAGCTAGTATCCCAACTCAGACTCAAATAATCAATCATGATAGCATTCTGGTTGACGTCGTTGTTCTTCCAAATGGAAGAATCAATGTAACATACTGGATTACAATAACTGTAGTAAGTGGATCACTTGGTGGATTCGATTTACTTGGGATACAAGAGAACTCTGTTTATGACCCGGGCCGAGCCTACGCTCAGATTGGAGAGGATAAGTATGTTCTCACAGTTGGTACTCTATCCAATGGATATGCATTGGATTGGCTACCCAGAACCCAAGAGGGTGAAACTGTTACAATTGTTTTTGGCTACTTCAGTACGAATAGAGTAATTGAAAAGACAACCTCCTCCACTTATGGTGAGTTAGGAGTCTTG
Source organism: Candidatus Thorarchaeota archaeon (assembly GCA_004524565.1). Classification (GTDB taxonomy): domain Archaea; phylum Asgardarchaeota; class Thorarchaeia; order Thorarchaeales; family Thorarchaeaceae; genus SMTZ1-45. The sequence goes on along the minus strand of SDNZ01000049.1, from coordinate 14,317 downwards.
AACTGGGCTCCCGTTCAGTGGGCGAAACCTGTTGATTATGAAGCAGTTCAAGTCATCTACCCCATTGTTCTTGATCCCACCTACTATAACTCCACAACTCATGGTGTAACTGCAGCTGGTGCTGAGGTTGCAGGATATGTTGAGGATGAGAATCAAGGTCTGTGGACAGGTTCATCTCGAACTGATTTTGATGAGCTTAATCTCTTAGCTTATCCCTATGATGCTGGAGTAAGTTCCCGGAATTTTACTGTGAGTATGGAACACTCAAGTCTCTTGATTGAAGATCACTTCAGAGTATTCCACTATACAAATTGGAGCTACTATGCACCGTTTCTTGAACCTGGTGCTCTCGGGTTCGATGTTGTGTCATTTGTCAATGCTAATGCTGAAACCCAATTTGATTTGGAACTAGGTGTCTATAACTGGGGTGATGACGACCTTGAGGGAGTTACTGTTACGATGACAGTTCCAGACAATCTGACTCTTGTTAGCGGTCTTCCATCAACCTATATTGGATCACTAGCTGGTGGCGAAATCTGGTACATCACCTATTCATTCGTTTCTGATAATTTACCTGAGATTCTCACTCTTGGTTTTCTGCTCTCCGCAGATAATCTTAATGAAACAGAATGGCGGACATTCACTGTGGCTGTTTATGTACAAGAGTATATTCCACCTCTGATTGATCCGAATCTCCTATTCCTAGCGTTTGCAGGATTTGTGACACTGGGTGTAGTCTACTACGGGTACACAAGAGTGACACGTGCTTATGGTGCTAAATGGGACGCTGACGAAACAACAACTCAATATGAATCACCAGAGATTTCGATTCAGACATTTGGTGCCGAAGGAACTATTGCAGAATTGGATCCTATAGAATCCGCATTCTTTGTGAATACCACGCGACAGAAGCTAGTGTCCATGATTCTTATGTCCTGTGTCAAGAAAGGTGCTATCAGAGTTATCTCTACTGACCCGATGAAAATATCAGTCACAGGATTGCAATTTGAGGAACTCACCTATTATGAGCAGATGTTTGTAGACGCAATCGTAGATGATGAACTTGATAGTAGCAAGATAGATGAGATGCTCGAAGAGCTCGCTGACAAAGTGCAAGAAAAAGCCTGGAATGCTGATTTTGAGGCAACAAAAACTCATCATGAAGAAATGGTAGATGGAGCTTGGGAGGATCTTGAGAGCAATCCGACTTATGATGGAAGGATGGATTACTACTTCAATCGACGATATCATGACGGATGGGCTTGGTACTGGCTGTACATGCATCCTCGACATGATCGTGATATTGGAAACGTTTTCTCTCGACCTGGTACTGGCATTTCTCCACCACAAGTGCCTGACTGGTTCTCTGGACTGGCAGATGCCACAGGGAACACCATCGCTGGAGTTGGTCGAGTCGTTGGAGATATTGCTGCGACAACTGGACAAATCATGACCAATGTTGCCAACACCATCGGGAGTGTTGTTCAAAACGTAGGAAAGATTGTGACTGACCCCTTGAAACCACTTATTGAAGGAACTAGTAGATGCGTATCGCACGATGCTTGTCATAGTGCATGTGTTTCACATGATGCATGTCACAGTGCCTGCCACAGTGCCTGTCATAGTGCTTGCGTCTGTCATAGTGCTTGCCACAGTGCATGTCATAGTGCTTGTGTTTCTGGAGGATATCGGTGACGAAAAGTCGTCACCTTCATCCAGATGAAAAGAAAAAATCAGTTAATACTCACTGAAAATCCACACAATATCAAGTGAGGTCACATTATCCAGTGAGATAATTGAACTGACAACTCCACGAACAACTACTATTGTGTTCAGGGCAGAAGCTCCAGTCCATTCAAAAGCTACAAAATTCAGTCCATCATTAACAGTAATCCAGTTTCCAAGTCTTCCAGTGACTTCTCCCTTAATTGCCACTGCAGTTCCTATTGAAACAAGTCCATCATTGATGTCGTTTATACTTGTTAATCCTATCAATCCGTCATGCCAAGCTACAACACCAATGGCGACAACAGCTATAACCACGACGACAAGGAGGATTTTGGCGATCGGCTTTCCTTTTTTCTTCTTAGGCATTATAATCCCCATTCACTGCAAGTAAATTGAGTATAAAAATAGCATCACCTTGAAAGGCAAGTACAAAAGGAAAGGTGAGGAGTTTCAGGGTGGTCACGATGGACGTTTCTGAGAGATATGTTCGGTTATGTGGTGAAGTTTCTAATTTTACAGAAGTTAAAACTGGGGTCAGCTTTGTGGATGCCTATATTGGTCCCGAAAATTTTGCTCCTGAGAAACAACCCAAAGATACGACTCCTGAAGAACTTATACACGCTATTGAGGAATTGATGGATCAGGTGAAAAGCGATGTTGACACGCCTCTTCGCGCAGAACACCTTCTTGGCGAATGTCAATCAATGGTTGTCACAGTTAATTGGTTGAGTGGTAAGAACATATCCTATGCTGATTTGGTTCGAGGTCTCTTCAATATCCCTCTCAAGCGATTTTCTGAATCGGTCATCGACAAGAAGATCGAAGAGCTTGATGAAGCCCTTCGAGAATATTCTGGAAGTGAATTACGGGATCGCGTAACTACATTCACAAAGGAAGGAGAAATCTCAGGTGCTGACTTGAAACAGCTTGTTGAGAGCGACCTGCAAACTAAAGCAATTGAAGTCGGACAAATGTTTCAGGAAAAAGTCTATTCGTTCATTGGAACTACTGTGACTGATAATGGTGTTGAATATCAAACTGTAACTGGTGCTCCATGGAGTGGATACAACTGGTATCAGAAAGGCTTCAAGAGTCTTAATCAATTTAATATTGATGTCACATTCAACAAGATCTCACTTCAAGGTGTTATCTATCACGAATACGAACATCATGTTTCAAATCTCTGGCGCGAAAAATACTTCCAAGAAACTGGAAACCTAGAACTTGCGGTCGTTCCTCTACACACTGGACGTTGCGTGATTTCAGAAGGAACTGCAGATACCGCCAAGGAGTTCTTGGGGGTAGTAGAAGATAATCCAAATATCGAGATTGATGAAGCTTTGTACACTCTTCGAAGGATGACGAGTATCAACGCAGCAATCATGTTGAACGACGAAGGAAAATCCTCAGAAGAAGCAATCGAATACATGTCTGAACGCGGTTACCGCACTGAAAAATCTGCAACAGGTTCGATTGGGTTCATAAGACCAAAGATGGAAGATGGTCGTACTAATTTCTGGGCTCCCTATGTATTCACTTACTTTTTTGGTAGAACTGATTTTGTACTTCCCACATTCAACAAAGCTGTTGAACAGGACGAATTGGCAAGATTCTATCAGACCCTCTATCTAAATCCTTACTCTGGTTCAAGTGTCACGTGGAACAAGGCCTTCAATTGGCTCAAATGAATATGTAGCAAGCTACGTATCTTCATCTTCGCCTTCTAGTGTTGGTCTAATTGATTCAAGATAATCTAGGGCTGTATCAACTTCTCCCTTCTCAGCTTCGATCTGTTTCAGTCTATCTCTCTGGACAGCTCTCCATGTCCTAAGAGATGCAAAGAGAACAACTGCTCCTAGCGCAATTCCACCAATTGTCAACACTAACAGAAGCGGGTCAATTGGACTTGGAGGTGTGGTTGCATCTAACGCCACAAATACTGTTACTACAATTGAGGTGGACAAACCATGTGCATCTATTGCTGTTACTTCTATATAGTACCAGCCATCTTCGAGATTGCCTAAACTCGTCAAGAACCCACTACTACTGATACTGAAATTGCCTGTATAATTAAGATTCCATTGGACTATGCCTGCTAGGTCCGAAGCGTGAAGTTGAAGTGCAAGCTGACCATGATATTGAAGATTCTGAGTTGGTGGTATTTCCCACAATGGAGGTGTAGTGTCTTCTACTTCTAGAATGAAGTATCCATCCAATGTATTTCCATGTGCATCTGTTGTATTCACATACAGACTATAGTTACCTACTGAGAGGTAGGTGAAATTCTGTACTATACCATCAGAGTCAATAACGAAATTTGCAGTATCATTGATATGCCAAGAGTGGACACCTGCTATATCAAACGCATCCAAGTCATAGATGAATCCATCACCAAATTCTCTGAATTGATCTATGGGATCTGTAACCCAAACTGGTAATATGGTGTCATTAACTAGAAGATTGAATGATTTACTTATCCTATTTCCATGCGAATCTGTTACGTTCACCTGCAAACCATAGGTCTGAACTGAAAGGCTCGTTATATTTTTGATAGTGCCATTATTAGGATCAATTGCGAAATTGATTGAATTATTGATGACCCAAGAAATTGGTGCTAGGTCTGAAGCTACCAAGTCATAATCAAAATCAAAGCCATATTCCAGAAATTGATCAACTGGACTGATTACCCATTCTGGATTTACTGTGTCATTGATGAATATACTGAATATTTCGCTGATTGAGTTGTCATGGTTATCGGTGACACTCACATTCAACCAGTAGTACCCATCTTCGAGAATTGTGTTGTTTGTGATTTCCCCATTATCAATGTGGAAATTAATCGAGTCATTAAGGTGCCATGATTTGATACCCGAAGCATCTGTTGCTCCTACAAGGTATTGAAAACCTACACCATATTCTTCTTCCTGATTTGTAATTGGAGATGTCCAGACTGGATCTACAGTATCTTGAACTGTTATCGTGAAATCGTCGGTGATTGACCTCCCCCAAGTATCGTTCGCGGATACTTGGACACCATAAGTTCCAACAGGAAGAACAATTGCATTTGTGATAAGACCATTTCCATCTATTGCAAAATTCGTTGTATCGTTTAACCACCACTTATCACATGAGGGTAAGAGCGTAGCATTCATTTGGTATGATAGGGGTTGGGAATATTCGAGAATCTTGTCAGTTGGTACATCATCCCAGACTGGTGCGGGTTCTGAAAGAAGAATGTACAATCTGTCAATGTACCACAAGTTTTGTGTTGTGTCGGATGAACTTCTTGAAGTATCACGAATTTCGATGTAGCATGTACTACCCGTCAAATACGAATGAATATCTACAAAGAAATCTGTATCTCCATCTGAACTTGGTTCAATAATTGTAGTTGGTGGATTACCAGTACCGAAACGAAATGCTAGGTTTTCAGTTGAAGAGAATCCCGCAGAATAATCAACGTGGAGTTCTTCAATTGAATATGAATTATAATCTACTGTGTCAAATCGATAGACTGCCTGGAATGCATAATATTGATACTCATATCTTGCTTCCAGATACCATCCATTTGCTTGAAATGACTGATCCCCATCAAATAAACCGTAATATACTTGCACTCTGAAATTTGAGATTTGATGATTGACATTAGTAGAAGTGAATGTCTGAGTAGTGATTGGTCCGTCTGTATAGTCACCGATATGATCCCAAGTAGCACCATTCCAAAAAGAAACACTAACGGTTTGGCCTGTCCATGATCCTCCAATATCTAATGAAAAACTAATACGATTACTTCCGGATGTGTCAACAAAATCAGAATAGATGTATCCACCATACGGGAATGTATCAAATGGTGTTTCGGTGAAATATCCTCCGGAATATGCTATCTCTGAGGCAGTCCAGCTTGTGGGGAGTCCTGAGAATGTGGGTACATCCTGCTTCTCAGACCAAGAATACGCAGTCTGTTCAGTTTCAGTTAGAAGTGTACGGTTATCAACAGAACCACCACTATCCTGACCCATTCCCAATGGTGGCTCATTGCTAGATGTACCATATGTTTCTGGATAGCTATAGTCCGGATATTCTGACGATTCAGCTGATAGAGTATATTGACGTATACCTTCAATGATTATATGCTCGGGTTCTGCTTCTGTATTATTGGTTATTGCAACATTTGGAGTGTTACTTGTTACCATCATAGCAACAAAGATTAGTGCTAATAGAAGTATGATGAATTTCCTTGCGTGCATCCAACCCTTCCTCTCCGCGACGTTTCGCCTTAATCTCAGGCTAACTTAATCTTTCCGTTTTCCATTATTGTCCTTGTACGCCCATCTGAGTATGTAATAACGACTGTGGGTTTATCAACTAGGAAATCTTGATGAGTTGCAGAATTATTTGCTACAACACCTGGGTAGTCAATATTACTACCAAAGGCAACATGTATTGCACTTCCAACTTTCTCACTCTCAAGAAATTCCTCAACTATACGAGCCTTGGGATTAAGTCCGAAAGCAAATTCTCCTACATGTTTAGCCATAGTATCTGTAGCCTGAGTATCGAGTACTTTCTGCACAGCTTTCTTATCGTTACCCTCTACCTTCTCAACTTTACCATCTTTAACAACTAAATATATCGGCGAATTCAGAGGTCCAATACCTCCAACTGCAAGATCACAGACTAAAGTTCCCTGCATTCCTGTTTCAATAGGACCCACAAGAACTTCACCAGTTGGGAGGTTCATCCATTTCATATCTTTCCAGTTGATGAATGTGTCACTGAACCATGTTCGCCCCTTCACATTCAATGTGAAATCTGAACCAGCTGGTGCAGTTACATGAACTGAATCAACATCCTGCAGAAAAGATAGTAGTGTTCTTGCCACACTCTGCATTTCTGCATTCTCATCTCGAGACAACGATAAAGCTCCCTCAGTGAGCATGTCCATCGTAATTCCCGGGCAATGACCCAGTCGAGATCTTCCTTTCCTAGTTTCTAGTTTTATCGTTGCTATTCTGAATGGTGTTTCTTCTGCCATTCCTCGAAGTGTATTCACGAATATGTCTGGCGGATTCGGGGCGTTGATCATCTCGACAAGGTGTTTTGGCGGTGCTTTTCTGAACACTCCCTCTTCCGTTTCTAGAACAACCATCCGTGTCCAGAGACCTAGGTTGACTGCTCCTTGAGCAAACGCCTTTGCGACATCTACTCTAACATCATCAGTAACAATTAGAATTGATTCACCAGGTCTTGCTTCTAGAACTGATTCGAGTGCATTTGCAGCTGCGATAATTGGATCCATGAATATCACTGTGCAATTTCGGATTTCTCCTACTTTTGTTTCTTATGGACAAGATGATTCTGGTATGAAAAAAGGGAGATGTGTGTGATGGAACTATGCCATCACACACTGCTAATCCAATTACCCACTTCTCTGGGCTTTATTATATGCACGGTCTAATTCCTGACTCATTGAGGCTGGAATTGCAGTCTTGCCCGAGATTTCTCCTTCCTTGCGTCGGATGAAGACGTATAGAAGGGTAACGTAGACAATGTCGAATGTACGCAGAACTAGTGTTGCTGGAAGCGCTGCGAAAATTGTGAAGACTATTGCAACAATGATTGTCATCATAATGTCTCCACCAAAGTATATCCATCCGAAGAGTCCTCCAAAGGCTGCGAAACCAATGAACATCATGAATGCCAGTACTCCGAAACCCCAGCGAACAGCTGTTTCTTTCACCATGACATCTACAAAGTTCTTCCTGACTAATCCAGCACTTCTCTTGATTGCTTTGCCAGCACTCAATTCTTCTGCCACCATTGCTGGAATAGTGAAGTAGTTCACTAGCATCCATACCCATCCAATGATACCTGAAGCTGCTTGTCCAACTCCTCTCCCAACAGGACTCGAAGATTTTCGTGAAATCGCTGAGATGACTATTTGGATGATTTTGACAATGACGCTCATGATACTGAGTACTACAAGACCTCCAATGACACCCAGAGATGCTTTTACACCATCGCCAAGTCCTGGGTCTTGTCCTCTCATGTAGATATAGGTGATTGCTGAAGTGGTTGAATAGGCAAAGTTGTAGAAGAAGATAGTTACGAATAAGTAAACTACTGCACCTACTATATAACCCCAATCCGTTTCCAATGTAAATTCATGACCTGGAGCTAGAATCTGAGGCATGAAATATACGAGGATTGCTGCGAAAAGCACTGCTGATACTAAGGTGAAGATCATTGTTAGCAGGGGTGGGACAAAAGTTCCTTTTTCATCAAGTGTAACTTGCCCTGTTAGTTTGATAATCTCACCAGCTCTGCGTACTCTATCTTTGAACACGGTAAATAGAAGTAGCGTGATGAAGAGCGTGAATATACCTGGTATTAGAATTGGCCAGGCAGCGAGTAGAGTCGAAATTGTAAATACACCAGTAGCAAGAAGGACTATCACGATACCCCAAGTCATGAGGTTCATGAAGACTGCTCCTATATAGATCAGAGTCCCTCCTAGTCTTCTGGCAGCCATAGATGCTCCCAAACCCAATCCTATACATAGTAGGACTATTCCTCCCAATGCTGCCCCTAATAACCAAATGTTATCAGCTAGTATTGGTGATATGATTGCTAGGAATGCTGTTATCTCTGTCAGGTGCATCTGATAAAGATTCAACAATGCGTATACTCCAAAACCAATGAATCCACCGAACACAATCAGAAGTCCGGCAATTGCACCTTTATGGCTTGGATATTTATTCTTCTTATGATAATCGATAAGGTCAACACTTGTCAAATGTTTCTCCTCCTTAGAGACGCGTAATTTGTCTGTTTCAATCCTATCACTATTGAATATTAACGTTAGCCCACGTAGAAAATCCGCCACTATGCCAACTTATTATAGAAAAGATGCTAAGTGTTATTCATGGAAGAAATACGCTATTGTGCTCCAGGACGTATATTCTGTAAAGCAAACAAGATACTTCTCACTGTTGATGGAAGTGAGGGTTCTTCAAGAGCAGCCACGGTTGCGATTGAAGTAGCAGAAATGACCAAGTCCAAACTCTATATCCTTCATGTGATTCCAACACCCATTGTCAAACAGGTAGCTCTGATGTCCGATGGTGATGTTGATGAAATCCTGCTAAAATACTCAAGAAAGGGGCAGATGCTTCTTGAGGGAGTAAAAGCAGTGGCAAAAGAATCTGGAATAGAGGTTGAACTCATATTAGACAAAGGGTCTCCCTCTGATAGAATTCTTGCTCAGGTTCAAGCATTGGGAGTTGATCTGGTTGTCATAGGTTCGCATGGAGCCTCGGGTGGCAGCCATAGAGGGCTGGGCCGATCAGTAGAACGAGTAACAATGAACATAGATGTACCTGTGTTAGTTGTCTAGTTACTCTTTGGAAACAAAACATAAGGAGTGGTCTGAACCCCTCCTCATGCTGTTATAGATGTTAAAAGAAAAATGGAGGTACTTCGCTCCCTTCTGACTCTATTGCCATTCTAATGAGATTCCTAACGCTAAGAATTTCCCAGGCAGGTTTCGCATAGGCTATTGAAATTTCCTTTGCATCTTCTCTCGGAATTCCAGATGCAATTAATGTGTTATAGAAAGTTCTTGCAGCTTTCTTTACTTCACCACGGCCTTTTCTTAGAGACCACCAGGTCTTTGCTAGGAGTTTAGATCCTCCACCCATGCTAGTAGCAATGATTGATGCGATAGATCTAGCAGTACCCACTACTATTCAAACTCCTCATCGAAAGCCTCATCCTCGTCGTCGTAATTGACGTCCACAGAGACTCTCTTCTTTTTTCTTCTAGTTTCACTAGAAGCTTCATCACTAACCATACTGATCAGTTTGCTAAAATCGAGTGCTCCAACAAATTTCTTAGTCATGTCCAATGCTACTTCTTCGGGAATACCTTCTGCAATCAGGTTACTGTAGAATTGTCCAATACCCTTTGCCATATTACCTGCCGATTCTGGACTATAGACACTTCCAATTAAACCTGAGATTAATTTGGGTATTGAGTCATTCAAAGCTCCAAATAATTGAGGCAGTACTTCCGCAACTTCACGAAGTTCATCCATATCAGATGATTTCTTTCCCTGTCTTGAGGACTTTGATTTGTCATTGTCAGAGTTATCATTACTCATTTTGTTTGTCACCAAGTATAGTATTGGGTGGTCACTGAATATAGGAAATGTGGTTAAAAGTGACCAGTCCCTTTTGAAGTCTTAAACTAAGCCATGTTTTATTCATTCTCTCACAAGTGCGAAGTATCTTGCTCGATCGTCTTCATCTTCAATAACTTGAAGAATATCTCGGGCTACCAGTTCATTAACACGTTCTCTAACAATCCTTCTTGAAGCAGTACCTCTCTCTGCTCTGACTCCTGCGGTTATTTGACTGATGTTAAGTGGACGTGAGGAGTTGTCGAGAATCTGAATGATTCGCCAACTGATGTCATCCTTCTTCAAATCTCCATATGTAGATTCTAATCGTTCTGCTTTCGTAAACTTAGACATCAATCTGACCATACCATCATAGAATTCAAAACCCTCTCGGATAACCTTTGCTGATGATCGGACTTCCTCAATACCTGGTCCAACCCTTTCTATAAGATCTTCAAGCCTAGCGAGCCTATTTGAAATTTCATCCAACCTATCCTGCACTTCATCTATAGAGAGACCTTCTACTTCCTTAGAATTTGTAGTTTTGGTCTTCTTTTTCTCAGTCAAGGGTTGGTCGCCAAGTTCATCAAGATACCGGAAAGAAATAAGTCTGATGGAACTAGCGATTTACTTAGCAAATCACCTGGTTTTGTGAATGAAATGACTGAAGATAAGATTGAGAATGTACTTCCTTTGAAGGATCTATTCCATTTCAATCACTTCGCCAGATTCTACCGACTCTACGTTCCAGCCTCAATTCTTGTGGGTCTAGTCTGTGGGCTTTTTATGGTTGCTTTTCAACTCTTAATCGAAGTTACAACCTTTGCTTTTTCTGGCCTTCCGATTTTCTTAGCTCCACTTATTGGTGGATTTTTCTCAGGAGCTTTGATCTATGTAGGTCGAAATGAAATACAAGGTAGTGGAATTTCAAAAGCAATTGAAATGACTCATACACCTACCAGTTTTCGAAAAGGAACAACGATAACGAAAATGCTTGCGACGTCAGTTTCAATTGGATCTGGAAATCCTGTGGGTCGTGAGGGACCTGCGGTTCTAATTGGAGCCAGTATTGGAAATCAAATAGGGCGACGACTAGGTTTTCAAGACCCTTCTCATATACGAGTTTTCCTTATGATGGGGTCTGCAGCTGCAACTGCAGGTATTTACAAGGCACCTCTGGGTGGGGCTCTATTTGCAACAGAAGCACCATACAAACGAGATGCTCGATTAGGCTACTTTGTACCCACCGTAATTGCTGCTATTTCATCGTTCATAGTATTCAGTGGAATTTACTCTTTCATCACTCAGAATGGTACAAGCACTCTCTTCACATTCACCGCTTCCTATCAATTTACCATAGGTGAGGCTCCGCTACTCATCTTTCTTGGTATAATCTCAGGGCTTGTTTCAATCCTATTTGCTGTAAGTCTGATGGCGACACGCAACTTCTTCACAATGAAATTACCCGACTGGGCAGATCCAATTTTCGGGTCACTCTTGGCATGCGGTGTAATTCTTATTGCACTCTTGATTGCGGGACCTCAATTGACAATAGCTGGGATGGGTTATGAGGTCATTAATTTTCTTGCGGAGAATCCTCAACCAATTCTTATTCTTGTGATTCTACTATTCAGCAAGTTATTTGCATCATCATTTGTTGTAGCTGGACGTGTATCCGGTGGAGTTCTTGCTTCTTCTCTGTTTGTTGGAGCAATGCTGGGATCTTTATTTGGTGAGATATTCCATCCAGAAAATGTAGCGGCTTTCATGGTTCTTGGAATGGGTGCTGTGCTTGCAGCTACTACTAACACACCAGTCGCTACTTGTGTGATGATGCTAGAAATGAGCCTTTCATTTGATTTAGTGATTCCTCTAGTAATCTGCATCACTGTATCCTACCTGGTAAGTGCTGGTACCTCTCTCTACGAAGGGCAGAAAATCTCACGTGCGGATGAAGCTGTTGATTTCTTTGCGTCTACAAATATTTTAACCGATGGCAAAGTTGACCTTAGAAAATCGAGAGGTGACGAGAATATCTTTGATACTGGAATGAATCTCATTGATCGTGATGAGTAGTAAGAAATGGATGCTTATTCTGCATAAGTTAATAGGTTAACGAATCGTTATAGTAATTATCGCGATTGGATTAGTATGGGATATTCCATTCTAGTTGGAAACCTGAGGAGGATTGTCCAATGCAAAGGAAATTAGTAAGCGCGCTAATAGTGTCTTGTTTAGTGTTATCTAGTGTCCCTGCCTTCTTTCATCTAATATCGTTAGATGACCAGCAGAAAAAAACTCATGTGAGTGGAAATATTGATTTTGATGTACTCACTGGAGTTTTTGGTGAACGTATACCTGTTGTTGTAAGATTTGATAGTGATTTTGCACCTGATATGAGTCGTATACTTTCTGATTTGAATATTGAATTCAGCTTGGGAAGTCAAACGACCAGTCATGTTGGCCCATACTACCTCCTAGAAGGAGACCAAGCAGGTCTGGAAACTCTGATTAGTTTGGGAGTCGTTTTGGACATTGCTGCTCAGACTAGAGCACAATTTCTGCAATCGCCGCGTGATATTTCGATCCCTGAAATCAATGCAGATGATGTTTGGCAAGCTCTTGATGACTATGGTAGGAATGTAACTGGCGAAGGAATTCTCATCGCTGACCTCGACTCTGGAATTGACTGGCGTCATCCTGATCTGTGGTTTGCTGATGGCGGTACATTCATGTATGTCAATTCAACGATGACCGGATTTGTAAATGGAACTGATGCTGTTGACTTGAATGGAGATTATACACTGACAGCCAATGAAGCGTTGTATTGTCTTGATTTAAGCCGTGATGGAATTTTCAATGCAACAACGGAATGGTTATGGGTGGACAACGTCACTCAGAATGCATTTCCTGATGTCGGAGAGCCCTTCTTTGTGGCTAATGACACTTCGGGAAATGGCTTACTTGATGGCTGGGAAGATTTGGTTATGCTTGGAACTCCTAAGACCCGATATATTGTGGAGAAGGATGGCAATCCATCACCATCTTTGCAAGTGTGGGATCGTGAACTGAATCTAACTATAAGCACACATAAAGACACAATGGCAAATGGGGGAGGGCATGGCACTGCAGTTGCTGGGATTCTTCTTGGTGGTCAACTCGGTTTTAGAAGATGGGTTGGTGTGGCACCAAGTGCTGAATTGATGATGATACGCGTGATTGGGGATGATTTCACAACCCTGAGTATAGAGGAAGGTCTAGCATATGCTAATGCTACTGGCGCTGATGTTATTCTAACAGAGATTGGTTCATGGACTTATCACTACTTGGATGGTAGTTCACTTGCTGAAGAGATGATGGATGAACTTGTTGCCGCTGGGATTCCCGTAATAGCACCAAGTGGAAATCTTGGCGGCTCTGACAAACACTCAATGTTCACAACTGCACCTGATACTGCCTATCAAGTAGATTTTGCAGTCCCTCCTGCAGGTGGTGAAATTACTGAAGATATCGCCAATGTGTACATCACAGTTCTGTCAGTGAATTCAACAGATTTTGCAACTTGTAATTTCAGTCTTATTATGGATCGCTCTTCATTCCCACTACCGCCCATCACAGTATACCTTCAACCTGGAAGTGGCTATGGTAATTTCAATCCTTCACCTGGTCCAGTTAATTTCGTGGTTGAGTCTTTCATTTCCGCATCAACCCGAGGAACAAGTATGTTGGGGATTTGGATTCATGGAGTCATACCTACTATCACAGTACCTCCTTTCCATCAGCTGAACGTGACATCACCTGATGTTACGGTACTTCATGCTTACATCTCCGATGACCAAAGTAGCTGGTCGGGAGGTTGTACATGGACAAGTGATGTATCAAACAATTATCAGATTACCTGGCCATCTACTGCTGATAGTGCGATAAGTGTAGCAAGTTACAATACACGTTACGGCATTGTTGGTGACCTCGCTAGCTACTCCTCTCGAGGTCCACGAATTGATGAAGTCGCAAAACAGAGTATTGCTGCTCCTGGTGGGTATGATATTGTCACAGCCTACTCAAATGGAACCACTTGGCTACTCTGGTTCAATAACTATGGGAGTCTTCCGTATGACGCGCAGTTTGCTAGCTATCGTCTATTCAGCGGCACTAGTGCTGCAGGACCTCACGTTGCAGGGTGCGCGGCTCTTCTTCTTCAAATTGATTCTACAAGCGGAAATCAAGTAAAAACAATAATTGAATTAACTGCTAGAAATGATGGATTCACTGGTGCTGTACCTAACAATGATTGGGGTGCAGGAAAGCTAGATGTAGAAGCAGCTGCAGCAATACTTCTTGCAGATACAGAACCTCCTGTGTTTGGATTGCATACTAGAACTCCAAACATTCCAGTTGACACAGAATCCG
>SDNZ01000193.1 GCA_004524565.1 Candidatus Thorarchaeota archaeon | reverse complement strand
CCTACCTACCACGATTCCCGGTCCTAGCAACAAGAATTCACAATGGTAAACTCTAGATGTTTTGTTTATCGTTATGGCGATTCTCTGGTTTGCTCATAACAATTCCAAGAAATGCCTGATAGATTGAGGATGAAAACTTACGCTAGAAGAAAAAGATGGTTGGTGGCCGGCACCGGTAGGGCAAATGGTAAGGGGTTCCTCAATACCGAGGAAATCTCAGTATTTGGGAGTTATGAGGGCATGTTACAGAAAACAAATGCCCCGTCAGCCGCCTGACCACCATTTCTAATAGGGTGCTGGTTCCTAATAAGCTTCACTCTCGGCAAAAATTTTCGATGTTCCGGTAACAAAACGCTATTCAATACGTTATTGAGGTGTTATCTCATGCCAAACGACGAAATTGAAGAACATAGATACGATATTACCAGTACTTGGGTAAAGGAAAAGATAGTCACAATCGAAATCGACGGAAAACCTGACTTTGAAATAGCCACTCCTCCTGACTTTTGGCCAGAGAGCCCCAAAGAGACCCTATCCCCTGAAGACCTGTTTGTTGCATCTGCAGTTTCCTGTTATGGCGTATCACTTTCAGGAGTTTCAAAACGATTTCATGCTGAATTTACGTCTTTCAAAGTGAGAGGAACCGGAACCTTGCACAAGGGTGAATTTGGCTGGGAGTTTAAAGAAATCACAATCAGACCAACAATAATCGTTCCCACAAACAAAGACAAGAAACGGATGGAGAAAGCAGCTGAACGGGCTCATCGTTATTGCGTAGTGTCTAATTCGATGAAATGTCCTGTTCATCTCGATTTTGAGATAATCGTGGAATAAGCCAATTACACTGAGCAAACATGGCTCGTTGCATATTCACTGAATTGTCTAACATTCGTGGTTTATGCGGTTGCAGTTGCCTAACTTCATTCGCATAATGCTAAAGCTGTGGTAATGGTATCTCAACTGTGTATGCCTTTCCACACTGGCAATCTAATCTAATCGACCACCGTTTTGGAAGTGGCACTTTAAATTCCTCTACAACCCCAGATAGACTCTTCTCAATTCCACGTATCAGTTTAACATAGACCTCCGCCAGAGTTGTTAATTCGTGTGGAAAATCAAGATCTGAGAGAAAATACTTGAATGCTTCTTTGCATTCTGGACAAGACGTGAGTAAGAGATTAGTTACGTCATTGCAGTTTGAACAAGTGATTTCTTCCCTACTCATCTCTGGAGCAACAGGTATGTTCAACATGAGATCATTTTGGTGGCCACAGACATAGCAGAAATATTTCAACGGTAGCTCTGGCATATAGATTACATCCTATATCTAGTAGGGAGAAGTAAGGAGTTCTCTGCTAAAAATTTAGCTGCTATCTCGAGATAGCGTTATTGATGTTTTTTGCTGCGAGAAGTGCCTCATCGCCGACTGATTCAAGCACGATTTTAACTTTGGCACCAACATCCAGTGTGTCATATTTTGTGAAAGCTGTGACTTTAATTTTAATATGTTCGTTATCGTCAGTTTCAATGCCAAGATATCCATATCGTTTATCTCCCATTGAACTGATGTCTGCTGCTACAATTTGTCCAGTGATGACTTTCTGCATAGGATTTCGCCTATCTTGAAACCTCAGAGAACCATGTATAACCTTGTTCTAAAGGGCAATATTTTCTGTTGGACCTGGATCAAGTACTTGCTTCTGCTTTGCTTCTAAGAGTCACTAAGGGTTCCATATTGATATCTATCCTTCGCGCAACGATAATATCTGTTGTGCCAAGAGTATCTGTTTCTACAAAAACATGACTCCCGATTTCTAAGGTTTCATACAATGTATACGAATCCACCTTCACAACAATCTTTTGACCACTTGGTGTTTCAAGTCCAATATAGCCATAGATGATGTGATTATGTCCAAATTCACCAAGTTGTGAGGATATGATTATTCCTTCAATTGTCTTTTCCATTAATCTCACTATATTAACTATTGTTAAATTTATTGAAAAGGGTTTGGGTATATTCCTCTATCTATCAACGATTCTCAGATTATTGGGGTAGAATTCTGCATTCCCAACGTACGAATCAACGTAGATGTCTATTGCCTTTCTTGCTGGGTCATTTGGACCAAGTTCTCGCATTTTTTTGGCTGGTACACCTGCATAGACTGTGTATGGCTCAGTTTCAGTTTTATTATGCAACAAGGCACAGTTGCCTATAAGCACGCCTTCAGAGACCTTACTTCCCAACATGAGCACCGCTCCCATTCCAATGGCTGCATTGTCGCATATTTCCTCTGAATGAATAGATGCATTGTGACCTATGTTTACCCTCTTACCAATTCGCGGAGTGAGTCTTGGATCTGAATGGATTACAACACCATCCTGAACATTTGTTTCATCACCAATGACGATTGGTCCTCTATCTCCTCTGATTGAGACCATTGGTGCGATGAAGACTCTCTTTCCAATTTTTACATCTCCGATTACTGAAGCTTGAGGATGGATAAAAGCACTTGATGCAATTTCAGGTTCTTTATTTCCAAGAGCATAGATTGTCATGGCAATCAACTCTTGATTAATACCCCCACATAAGGAACACCATTCTGGTATTTTCTTTCGAGTTTCCATCCTGATTGTTCCGCAAGAAACTGCATCTCTTCAGGAGTTGCTAAACGTAGGTCTTCCCAACCACTTACGAGGTCTTTGTACTTGGTACGAATTTTGACAAGACCCTTTGGTCGACGTCGCTCAAGATTCATCTTATGATAATTAAGGTGTGATTTATCATCCGTCTTGACAACATCTGCACTACCCGCAATAATAACCCCGAGATTTGATGTTATTCTGTGCAGTGATTGGAGCATATTGATAATACTATCATCATCACCTAGAACCCCGAAGTTGTTCCCGAACATGACAATGGTGTCGAATTCTGCATCTGCAAACTTGAGGTTTCCTGCTGACATATGATAGACATTCTTAATCCCCCTCTTCTTGCATGCTTCAACAGCGCCAGGTGCGAGATCTATACCAACGACCTCATGGCCCAAATTTTGTAGATGAACCAGCACTCTACCAGCACCACATCCAATATCCAACACCTTTCCTCTTGCATGCTGAATACCCAAACGCTCTTGATTATCCCACTCCAGTAGTGGCTTCATATAGTCGAGCACAGGGAGGGTCTCTACCCTTCCATCATCCCTTTCTATGAAATACTCTCCATCAATACCATCAGCTGCGTCTTTCATTATCTCGCTCCATGGGTCTGTCATGGTATGAAATTTGCATTCATTTGTGACAAAATATTCTGTTTTCTGTACTTATTTCGCGATGCGAATTGTTATATCTAGAAACTGTATGATTTTGGATTGAGGAGAGTTTCCAAATAGTGACCACTGAGGATGAAACCTCGAAATCATCAGAATTTCCTGAAACTTCTATCACTGTTTATGGTCGTAAGTCGGATGAGGTTGGGAGTGAAGCTAAGAGCATCCTTGGTATATCCGATGATGATTACTATGGAACTTGGCTAAGCATGGGTGTCATGCGACGTTTGGGATTCTTATTTGAGGGAGGAGTAGAAAGCGCAGGTGGTTTAGCCGAGATTGTATGTGTTTTCGCAATCATCGTAGCTGTCCTTGCTATGTTTGCTTTCTGGAGTGTTGCTGTCGTCTTCCTATCTGTCTTTATACTGACCATATTGAGTGGAGGTGCAGCCTACAAGTTCATTCGAGCTGTGTATATTACTGCACCAATCGCAAGCATGGAAACTTCCAAGATTGACGAGTTTGTTGTAAAGCAACTGTCCCAAGGAAGATTCGTCAGAGTCTCGACATCATCAGAAGTAGGTGCAATCACTAATAGTGCGTCTACAGCTTCACTAGCTTTTAAACGAGGAATTCAGTTTGCGCTCTTTGTAGCAACTATCTTTCTGGTCACGGAAATCATCTACTTCTTAATGAATCAGCATTGGCTATCAGGACTAAATGCAGCTACAGCTGATTTCGAAATTATGATCCTAACCATATTTGGTATCGCTTTCCTTATTGGAGTAATAATAATGGACATGGGTGTTCTTCTTAGAAGAAATGTTGCTAAGAATATTCAATGAGCTCTGTGGATTTCAAATTACATCAAAGACAATAGCCCAGAATTCCCGTTCAGAGACCCCTGTTCTAAGCGCGCGTAGGTCTCCTTTGATATTTTCAAAAGCTGCATGAGATTGGAGTTTCTTCTGCTCCTCATGGGTTTTCTTTACTCTCTCTGTGATCTCTCTCGCTTGCTCAGGCGTTGCTTTCACTCCCCCCATCTTCAGTAAGTATTCAACAAAGTGTCTACCCACAAACTTACCCAGATGGAACTCTCTCTTGCGACCAACCTTTGATGGGCTTATTGGCTCATAGGTCATTGAGTGAGTCAATTGACCATGTGAATGGATTCCACTTGAATGAGTAAATGCATTATCCCCGCTGATTGATTTATGTAGAGGTAGAGGGACTATGAAGTTCTTCTCTACAAGTTTGGACAATGTGTATAATCTCTCAGTTTTGATACCTGTATCGATCCCATAGAGTTCCTCGAGTGCCATCACGATTTCTTCAAAGGCAGCGTTACCTGCTCTCTCACCGTATGCATTCACACAGACTTGGGGGAATGTTACTCCTTCCTCTATAGCAGTCAGAGTGTTTGCGGTTGCCAGACCAAAGTCATCGTGACAGTGGACTGACATTGGCACCT
>SDNZ01000048.1 GCA_004524565.1 Candidatus Thorarchaeota archaeon | reverse complement strand
CCCTGGTTTACTTGTCATCCAGCTACCTACACAAAACAAGCAGTAAAAGCAATTGCTCAATATGCAGATGTCATTGGTTTCTGGGTGACTGATGAAGATGGGAAAGAAGGCTGGCAGACTAACCATCCTGGTTATCAGCTTGCTTTGCGAATATGTAATGAGATTCACCTAATGGACTGGAATACGATACACGGAACGACGGAATGGTTTGAGTGTGGATTTGGGAATGACAGTGTTACAGACTCCGTAGACAATTGGTATACTAGTTACTGGCATACTATAGCTCCTGATGCGAGTCTATCAATAGGTCTGACATCGGATAACGCCATTGGTAGTAGTGCCATCAATTTGACATGCACAACGGCTGGAACGCATTCATATTGGTGGCAGAAATTGGGGCATGATTATGGTTTTCAAGACCAAATGGGTTTCCCGTATGCCTCCATTAACATGACAGATGCATCACGGATTACATTTTGGGTGAAGGGGATTGGGTGGGACAACCATCCAGAGGCAGATGTAACGATGTATATTGAGAAGTCAAACTATCCTATTGGGTTTGCTGGCAATCTCACGCTCCCTGATTTCACATTGTTACTATCAGATGGGTCTTGGCACCAAGTGCAGGTGGCTCTACCACTTGATAGCTCTGCGTACTGTGATTGGGATGGCTATGCTTCACAAATTCACATTGTCGTTGACTATCTAACTGATGTTAGCGGTGATACAACCACAATCCTGTTTGATGGTTTCATTGTGGAAAGCTTTGATACTGGTAAGTCAAAGGGATTGGCGACCACAAGTGACTACGTTTGGGTTGAGAATGGTACTCTCGAAGTTGCTGGAGATGCCTTCTTTGAAAGCAATCTCTCTCAGACAGACAGCTGGTTCTACAGATATTCAGGAACAGGAACTGTTGAGATGAATATTAACGGAAATTGGACAACACCTCCGGATCAAGGCATTCCTTGCTATTGGAATGTGTCAGGATATAGATTGTACGAAGGAACCTACGATTGGATTGAGTTTCACTGCATACCTCCTTTTGTTGAAATAGACAATCCCTTAGAAGGTGACAAACTCAGTGGAATAGTAGATGTCCAAGTAAGTGCTACTGATGATGAGGGTATTGACGAAGTGAAATTCTATGTGGATGGCGTTTTGAAACACACCGATGATACCTTCCCCTTCTCGTGGTCCTGGGATACCCAAACATCTAGTGATGGTACTCATGGACTGAATGTGACTGCCCTCTCTCTTGATGCAAATCTAAATTATCATCATATCGAGGTCATAGTGGACAATACAGATCCCGTGGTATCAGTATCAAATCCCATCAATGAGAGTATAGTAACTGACACTCAATCAATCGAGGTAACTGCAAGTGATAGTTCCGGTATTGACCGAGTAGAATTCTACCTCGATGGTGTTCTCTACTTTACAGACTTCTCTTCACCTTATTCATATTCATGGGACACAACCCTAGATTCCGATGGGTGGAAAAACCTAACAGCTCTTGCGACTGATGATGCAGGGAATACCAATAGTGACACGATTTTAGTGACCGTTGATAATTCCGCTCCACTACTTACTATCCATAGTCTGAGTGTCTGGGGTGATAGTGGTCAGGTATCTGCTAACACCTCGGATGCATCAGGAATAGATCGGGTTGAGTTCTATTTGGATGGAGCTCTTCAAGAAACAGATTATTCCTATCCCTATCAATGGGTGTGGTCGGGGCTTCTATTTCCTGATGGGGACTACATGATTTCAATAGTTTCCTATGATATCTTTGACCACAATAGTTCAGCATCTTCTGGATTTGAGATAGATAATACCTTACCATCCTTGTCTGTTTCATGGACACCACCTGGAACATACCTTAGTGATGTTGTATCTTTTACTGCAACTGCTACTGACAGTAACGGTGTTGCGTATGTTGAGTTCTATCTTGATGGAGTGCTGCAAGTAACTGATTATTCCGCTCCTTACTCTTGGATTTGGGATACAACATTGGTAGCAGATGGCAATCATACCATTGAGGTCATTGCTGTAGACAATATGGCCAACGCTCATTCACGTGTAATTCGTCTGGATGTTGACAATACAAGTCCGATTATCTTTGTGAACACTCCTGCGAACGAAACGATTCTTGCCGGACCTTGTACTGTCTGGGTGCAAGTAAGCATTCTAGATACTTCAAGTATTGATACGGTCTTGCTCAGTTACAACACCAGTGTATCTTGGATTTCGATTGAGATGATCCCAAGCGGATCCTACTTTGAGGCGACTATACCTTTACTACCTCAAGGTTCTGTGGTGCTATTTCGTATCTATGCTAATGATACTCTGGGGAACTCAGCTTATTCCGAACAATACCTCTGTAGCATAGTGGATTTGAATCCACCCTCCGTTGATATCGATTTTACACCATCCGCGTTAACTGTAGCTGGTACGGTACAGATTGATGTGTCTGTTACAGACGAATCTTCAATCTCTCTTGTGATTATCTATATTGATGGTTCACCAATGGCTTGGCTCTCATCATCTCCCTATTCATGGTCTTGGGACACAAGTGTACTTGGTGACGGAAGTCACACCGTGATAGCTTGGGCTAATGACACGATGAACAACTCTGGGTTCTCCGAGGCTACGGTCACAACAGACAACACAGGACCGTCTGTAGTTATCAATGGTCCTCTGGGTGGAATGATATTCAGCGGTCCGTATTCAATTTCAGTACTAGCAACGGCTATAGATACTGTAGGAATCGATGTTGTGCTACTCAGCTATAATATAGGGCCTGGTTGGATAAACATATCAATGATGATTAGTGGGAATCAGTATGAAGGAACTATACCCACTCTACAACCAGGAGATATTGTAGATGTTCGTATTGTTGCCAATGATACACTTGGGAATACTGCTTGGTCAGGAACTAGTTCGTTTACCATCATTGACGATACCAATCCATCACTATCTGTGGACCTAACTCCTGCCTCCTCACCAATAAGCAACAATCTGTACATTGAAGCAGCTGTTTCTGACCTATCAGGAATTTCTATGGTCATCTTCTATGTTGATGGTGTTCCCCTATCAACAGATACAGTTGCACCTTATGAATATCTCCTTGATACTACTGGCTTCCTTGATGGTTCCCATACAATTCGAGTCTGGGTCAATGACACCTGGGATAATTCGCATTATGAAGAAGTTGCAATCACTACTGACAACACGGGTCCGCTGATTGTTCTCAACAGTCCGCTTAATGCCTCTACATTCGAAGGACCTTGTTCGATTTCCGTATTAGTCACCACACTTGATGCTACAGCTATAGATTCAGTGCTTTTCAGGTACAATTCGGGTTCTGGCTGGACCATAACTACTATGTCACCTAATGGAAATCGATACGAAGGCATAATCCTCGGATTACTACCGGGTGATGTCATTGAGGTTCAAATCTATGCAAATGACACTCTTGGAAATGAAGAGTGGTCTACAACATATGTCTATTATGTAGTAGATGAAACTCCACCTTCTTTGATGGTCGATTTAACACCAGATGCTCCAATATACGGAGGTATACTACACATCGGGGTAACAGCTTCAGATATTTCTGGGATATCCATGGTCGTCTTCTACATTGATGACATTCCAATAGCGACCGACTCATCTGCCCCGTTCGAGCATCTGTTAGATACCAGTAGTCTTCTCGACGGTATTCATACATTGCGAGTGTGGGTGAATGATACTTGGGACAACTCAGATTTTGAAGAGCTTGTTCTTGAAACAGATAACTCAAATCCAGAAATCATTGTGAACTCTCCCTCAAATGGCACAGTCTATGATGCACCAATCCGGATTTCCGTTGAGTCTTCTGTTGGGGATGCTAATGATCTCTCACACGTATTGGTCTTCTACACTATTGGAAGTGTCTGGATCTCTGAACCAATGGTTCTTTCCGGATCAATATACATCTGGAACTCTTCTCTACTCTCATCCGGAACAGTCTTACAGTTCTATGTCTTCGCCAATGACACGATAGGCAATGAAGCATTATCGTCTTTGTATGAGAGCCAGGTGTATGATCTCTCAGGTCCACATATCCAGACACCAACACGTCTACCGATAGTACCGACTTCTTTTGACTCAGTAATCATATCCTCGAGCATCACGGACCATTCTGGTGTCGACACAGCCATTCTCTCATATCGAGTGAATTCTGGATCATGGACAAATATCACGATGAGCCTTAGTTCCTCCTATTGGGCAAGCATTCCTGCTCTGGCAACTGGAACTACAGTCAACTACAGGATTTATGCTAGTGACACTCTAAATCAATGGGCACTTACTCCAATCTACGAGTATACTGTTGTGCCATTTGATGTGTTACCACCTAAAGTCTTTGACATCAATTGGGCTCCACTCATACCTGACACATCTCAGGGCATCACCGTCTTTGTCAATGCAACGGATCAATCCGGGGTAGTTGATGTAATTCTCTCCTACCATGATGGAACCAACTTGCATAACATAACAATGGTCTTTAGTGGTGGACTCTACACTGCGCAGATACCACCACAGTCCTACCAGGCATATATCACCATGAAGGTCTACTCTTCTGATGGCCAAGAAAACTGGGGAATAACTCCAATCGGATCTTTTACAGTCATATCAGATGACCTAGTTGGTCCTATGATTGATGCTCCTATTTTGAAACCTTCAATTCCAACAGAGGAGGATGAAGTCGAAGTCTATGTAGAAATCTTAGACGATAATGAAATTCAGACGGCAATACTGAACTATGGACATGGAAGCCTGTTTGTCAATGTCACAATGATATACAATGGAACTGGATATGTTGCAACAATAGGAGCAAATCCCATAGGAACTCATGTGCAGTTCCGGGTATACTCCTGTGACAATCGCGATAATTGGGCAGTTGGTGATTGGTACGTGTATATTGTAGTGGCTTCGGATGTCACAGCTCCAGTCATTTCTGATGTTGAGTGGCTGCCAGTATCTCCTGTGACAACCGAATCCATCTATGTAAATGCTACAATCACTGATGAGAATCTACTCAGTCAAGTTCTACTCGGATACTATGATGGTGTCCTTTGGAGAAATCTCACCATGGTGCAGATGCCAAATGACCGATTTATCGTGCAGATACCAGCAATCGGCGTAGCAGGTACAATCCAGATACAAATTCTGGCCCAAGATGTGAAAGGGAACTGGGGAATCACTGATCATATGGATATTGACGTGCAACTTGAATCTATAACTACAACAACTACTACAACGACAACCACAACCAGTCCAACAAACACAACATCAACAGGAGGGACATCACTCCCCGATTCTACGCTAATTCTTGTTTTCGGAGGGTCTGGGTGGGCACTCGCCATAGTTATCCTAGTCTATTCGATTCGGAAGAAAAAGTAGAGGAAAACAAGGATATTCATTGAGGAACTCTCTGTTTCAATGAATAGCTTGAAACTACATATGATTCTCCTACCTCTACAGTAGGAACTCAGGTCCGAATATTTCCCGACCCATGACGATCTCTGTGAACATCAATCTAGTGAAAAAGAAAGAGGAAAGGGGGACCAAAAGCCCCCTTCTTCAAAACAACACCTAAACTTGCTTCTCTTGGCGATAGGGAAGATTCTCAGCTCCAAAAATCTCACGAGCCATCACGATCTTCTGAATATGAGCCCCACCCTCAGCACCAACAGTGTACGAACGGACACCGCGATAGGCTGCCTCGAGAGGACACTCCTTAGTATAACCGAAAGCCCCATGCCAGGTCATTGCTCTCGTGATCACATCCAGAGCATCGTGAGGTGCCTTATACTTGGCTGCAGCGGTGTACCTCGCAATATCGAGTTTGTTGTAGTTGGGATTCTTCTCTCTATAGTGCTGGTCCATTATCCACGCTGCATGGTAGACCAGATGCCTATCTGCTTGCAAGGCCATCCATGAGTCGCCTCCCTCGAACTGAATACCCTCGAAAGCTGCGAGAGGTCTGTTGAACTGCCGTCGCTGCTTGACATAGTCAACACCTATATCGAAACAACCCTCAGCAGAGCCAAGACAGGTCGCTCCAATCAGCACACGTGCAGCAGAGAATCCTTCCATTGCATGGTAGAAGCCTTTTCCATGCTCACCAATCAGATAGTGCTTGGGAATCTCGACATTCTCGATATTGAATCCACCAGTGGAAACACCCATTCGACCCATGTCCTCGAACAGAGTAGTGGTGATTCCGGGATGGAGACCATCACCCATGTTCAGTGGGAGAATGAAGGCATCGAATGCTTTGTGGTCGCCCTTGGGATCAGACTTACCCAGTGTCCAGTAGACACCACCATACTTCTCGGTCTCTTTGATGCCGCTGATATAGACCTTCTCTCCATTGACAACATATCCATCGCCCTTGGGTTTGATAACAGTCTTAGTGGAGTTGACCAGGTCTGAACCTCCAGTAGGTTCAGTGGTGGCAATTCCAAAGAATAGGTCACCCTTAGTTACTCGAGGCAGAATCTCACTCTTTGACTCGTGAGTTCCGTAGAGGTCATAAATGAATGCCCATGAGGCCTCGACCAGATACATCACTGGTAAAGCAATGGACAGATCAGCTCGTGCGAGTTCCTCCGCGGCTATACATGCCATAGTCATAGAAATTCCAGCGCCGCCATATTCTTCAGAAACGGTAGGAGCCCAGAGTTGCATATCTGCCATTTTCTTGATGAGATCCCTAGGAATCTCATGATTCTTATCATAATCCTGCCAGACAGGAGCAACGTGTTTCTGAGCGAACTCACGCACTGCCTCGCGGAACATTTTTTCTTCATCAGACTCTTCAAAGTGCATTGTAAATTACCTCTTGCATGTTGAGTCATGCCAGCGGGCTGGGGTTGGTCGTGCCTTGCTTATAGATAATTCGTATGAGGCGTATGTATCAATTGACCTAGATGAGCAATGCCAGACCTTCTCCTACTGCTTCTAATCCATGCAAGAGACCAGGTGCAACAACAGATTTTGTCCTTTCACGCAGTAACCCAAACAGCAATCCTCCTACAAAGGTGAAGCTACCCCACCACCAGGCAAGATTGAAGTCTCCAAGCCATATGTTTGCAGTGTTTAACATGTGTGTTATGGAAAAGATAGCAGATGTGATGAAGAGTCCTGCGCCAAACTGAATTCCCTTCCATTCATAGGGTCTACCAAAGGCAACATTAAGTCGAGACTGGATGTATCCGCGGAAGAAAATTTCCTCCCCAAAAC
The DNA here is from genome assembly GCA_004524565.1 of Candidatus Thorarchaeota archaeon. Taxonomy (GTDB): domain Archaea; phylum Asgardarchaeota; class Thorarchaeia; order Thorarchaeales; family Thorarchaeaceae; genus SMTZ1-45. The sequence continues at coordinate 11,823 of SDNZ01000048.1, read as the reverse complement.
CGGAGAAGAAGAATTGCCAGACTACGACCGATACAAGGGTGAGTGATAATTTTCCTAGAGGTAGTGCCAGGATAATTGGTAGCGCCAGCATACCGATAATCACGAATATATTGGTCACGTGTTTCCTTTTTGGAATATCCTCCAGTTCAAATTCGGAATGTTTCTTTTTGATGGCATTAATGATTAACAATGTGGCAAGAATGAAGAATCCAGTTAGAATAAGAGCACCGAGAGGTTCCAAGTACGACCAACCCATGAAAACAAGTATCATGAATCCAACGTTAGTGAGAATGAAGAATGGGAATGCATCTAGCACGAGGCTAACACATTGAGGTCCTCGTCTAACAGTAATACCATAGACTGCAGGATCTCGCCTGAGTCCATAGATAAAGAGTATTGGAATCAAAAACCACAAGATCCCTATGAGGTATGGAGCTTCTATGGGAATCGGGGTTGGGTCAACAGTTCCATATGCCAGTTGGAGTAGACCGAGAGCTAGGAATGCATAGAGAACAAACCTGACAATAATGACTTCGGTAACAGCTAGTAACTTGCCAGTGAATGTTGGCTCATTTGTAGCTTTCATTCCCTCTTCTGTAATTTCACTGCTCACTCAAGAACTCTCCATTAGGCTTTGATAGCATACTCCACGAATGCTATCCATAAATTATGAAAGAATTTAATCTCTTGCACGTTTGAGTCATGCCCGTGGGTTGGAGCGGGGCAGGTATTGGTTATAGATAATTCGTATGAGGCGTTCAATAGACTCAGATTTGAACTACATAGTAATTACTGGATTTGTACTAGAATATCTTTAGAAACGGTTATGAACGTTCAAATCAATTGTAATCATAGGTGAGAAAACGTGGAACGACAGAGGGTGGTATTAGCTTTTTTGATTGTCAGCAGTTTAGGCGTCTTGCTATCAAGTATAGGTTCATTCATAGCGTCAGGAATAGACCCAGTGGGAACTTTGTACAGTAACTTCACTTTTGCTTTTACAATTTTCTCGGTGTTGTTTATAGTGTCCATAGCTTATTATCAAAACAACGTTCAAACTAAGCAGAGCCAATCCAAAACAGAACAGGACTCGAGTTTGTTCTAAATTCAAATGCCCATTAACTCGCTATGTGCCTGGAATTTGTTTGTATTGAGTGCTTATTCTTACCAGAATCATCTCCCACACAAGAGCATCATTTTGTAACTGGGACTAACAATCTCTCTCATCGATCACTGAACGTGCACTCTACTCTCCCTCCTGAGATGTGAGTACATGATGGCCATTTGTTAAGCCAATATTATAAGGGACATCGTATTAGCAGCATAAGCTCTAATATCATCGAATTTTGCTTTCCAGAATGTTCCCAAACGGCTTCTAGCTAGATTAGAATGCATTGGTAATATAGTAAGCTATTATATATTAATATTTTACTAATATACCATAGGAAATTGGTTGACTTTGGAGGAAAAAACAAACGAGGACAACTCAATGGCAAACACATCGAATACCCCTCCTGTGAAAGAAACTGCAACCCACGCTCCAATATTACCGAGGTCTCATGTGACTAAGGCTCTTGTAGCAGGTTCTGGTGCTGTGGGTAAGACAACTCTTGTACGAGTGCTAAGGGATGGACAACCGCTTAATGAATCGAACGTCAATAAAGAGTATCATAGAACTCCATTCATTGAACTTGAAACTATAAAGGTAGAGCGAATTGGCGGGACTGGTTCTAGAGGTATCTTTCTATTGGTGGATGTTGCAGGACAGTTGGACTTGCCCATTCATGCATTGAGAGATCTCAGCAAACTTGCTCTAGGCGGAGTTGAGCTAGTTATCTTGGTCTTCTCTGCAGAGGACATTCAATCCTTACTTGACCTGAAGGATTGGGTTTCGCTGATTAAAACCCAATACAAAGAGGTTCCTGGTAAGACGTTACAATTCGTGTTGGTAATGAACAAGTGTGACTTAGGGAGTTGCATGGATCCTGAACTTGTTGCGAGATTCATTGAGTCTGAACCAATGATATCAGAGTACTTTGAGCTGAGTTGTGCAAATGGTGAAGGAATTTCTGAATTGCAATCTTGGCTCGTTGAGAATGTAAGTGGGGAGTAATAAGGAGATACAAAAGAGATGACAGTTGCTCATAGCATCACTCAATTCAAATGCAGAGTTTGCGGTGAACCATTAAAATTCGATATGAAGAACCCTGGCGCATTCATATCAAAATCCGACCACGAAGATTTCTTCGGAATGAAGTTGACGACCTATCGTGTCGCACATGATACCGATGATGAACGACATTTCAACACGGTTATCGTTGATCACGCAGGATTTTTCAGAGGACATAGAGACGCGTATACAGAACCTCTAGATGGGATAACACCAACAATCGATAGAAACTACTGGATTTTCCACGAAGAGAGTTCACCAATTGGGAAGACCGAGAATGTTCGATTGGCACTTCTCATCAGCAGGACCGATAGATGGGTTGTTGATGTGGTATGTCCCAATACTATGAAGGTTTCTGAGATTGCTACACTCATGGTTGATAGGGTTGAAGAGTCTCAACGTGTATACAATGTCATTCCTCAACCAATGGAAACCCGTATTGCTGATATGGATATTCATGCTTGGACATCAGATGAACGTGTTCTTTGTGTCAGCTTTACCAATGGTTCGTTGAAGCCAACCATTGACGCCTTGGCAGAACATATCGTGAATGAGAAAGAGGATTCGATAGTTCCAAGAAGAAGAATGCTCAGTGTGATATTCAAGATTCTTGAAACGAATCCTAACCTGTCACCATCTATGTTATCACGTATTATGAATGAGGATATGTTGTTTGCAACCCTCCATACCCCATATGAAGAGAGGATTCCAAGTATAGTAGAGCGAACAGCACAGAGATTTCCAGTTGCAGCTGAGATACTTGGTCCACTACTACGGGGGTACATCACCTTTGTTGATGTTCTTGAGGGTGAATTCAGTTCAGAATATGAGGAAATCTTTGAGCTGATCGATTTTGTGAATCGAAGGAGAATACTTGGATAAAGAAAGGAGTGTAGAAACAATGTTGTCAACGATTGGAGCATGGCGAGAAATACTGGGATTGGTTAGTGTAAGAGACCGAGCAAAGGAGATACGTGAATACTATAAAGCACTCTCAATCAATGCATTGAGAAAAGAGGGCTGGTTTGATTTCATGAGAACGCCACAGACAGTTCAGGATATTGTGGATCATTTCGGATATGTCGATTATGGATTTCTCATCAAATACCTAGAAGCTTATGTTCAGGATGAAATTCTATTTAGAGAAAATGGAACATATCGAGTAAATGGTCTCATAGGTGATTATCCTGTAAAAGTGCCTGCTTTCTTTGGTACTGGAATTGTACAGATAACTGCTGATGCAGCAGATGCAATTCCAAATAGGTTGAGAGGAACCTATACGACTTTCTCAGATGAGATGAACACTTTCAATTGGGATGATTCACTCCAACTGAAGATGTATGACAAAATTCGGAGAGCTGCATTTAGATATACTGACGCTCTCAAGAGAAGTGGTAACTTCATTGATGTTGGATGTGGTAGTGGAATCGGAACCGCCGCAATCTGGGGTTACTACTACAAGAAAGGTACATTTGACTCAGACAAGCCAGTAAAGATCTATGGACTTGAATTTGATCCAAACTTGAAACAGATTGCAGAGGAGGAATTCGCTATTTCAGCATCAAGGTTACTTGGTGTTGAATGCAGTGTTGTCGATGCGCTTGAGGAACATCATCCTGTATTTGTTCAAGGGAATGCTGAGGACCTACCCTTCGAAGATGAGTTCTTTGATATGGTGTATACTTCTCAAGTAATACACTGGTGTGACGCTGAGAAAGCAACTAAGGACTTAATGCGAGTCCTGAAACCCGATGGACTCTTTTTTGGTACCGAAGCCTTTTCACCAATGCTTGATTCCTTTGTTGAACTCTATGTTCTACTCAACGAAGGTGCATATGGTGCAATCAAGAAAGAAGACTTCTTCCGATGGGTCAAAGAGGCAGGAGCTATCTCTGCAAGCTCAGCAACTCCTGCTGGCGTATTCCGAGTCATTAAGTCATGACTTAAAAATCATGAATGCTGGAATTATGAACCATATCAATCCCGCTAAATAAGATGCTTCAATTGGGAATAGGTGTGGGTTAGTAGTTCCTTATAGAAATTGAATAAGACCACGCGCAACGATAGCATAGAGAACGAATCTTACAACTCAGTTATTGCTATGGTCTTTCCTGCAGGTCTTGTTGCTGCTGAATCGCTGTATACAATTTATTATTTCTCCATTTACATTCCATTCTGATCAATACTGGGTGAATACCTCGTCAATTTTGGTGCACCATAATAGAGTACAATCAGTACTGCACCTACTAAATACAGGACCATATTGACATAGATTCCCAATCAGTCAGAGTCTTCTGAGCGAACTCACGTACCATCTCGCGGAACATTTTCTCTTCTTCCGACTCTTCAAAGTGCATAGTAAATTACCTCTTGCATGTTTGAGTCATGCTTGCGAGCGAGTCTGGAAAGGGTCCTGCCTATTGTTCCTTCGTATGAGGTCTGTTTGGAATGAACCATCTCTCTGTCTGACCTGTTCTTCAGTTAATATTGTTATGAAAAAATCATTTGAAGTGGTCCATTATCTCAATAATTCCATATCGATTAGAATAATAAGAGATTCAACTTTTGTTCCAATTAGCAGCATCTAAAATCTGAGGTGACACAGTGATGCAGGATCGATTAAAGCGATTTAAAAAAGGAAAACCCGTTCATCCTGTTTTACACAGAACGATTCGCCCATTTAGAGAGTTCATGCGAGTTGAGGCATCAGGCGGTATAATTGTCGTTGTTTGTCTGATCATTGCTCTGCTATGGGTAAATCTGCCATTTGGGGCTACCTACGATATGTTCTGGGGCATGCACCTATCACTTTCTATCGGGAGTCTGACCATTGATGAACCGCTTGGTTTCTGGGTTAACGACCTCCTCATGGCCATCTTCTTCTTCCTCATCGGTCTTGAGATAAAGCGAGAGCTACTCATTGGTTGGTTGAACTCATTTGAGCAGGCTATTCTTCCTGTGGTTGCAGCAATTGGTGCCATGATTGTTCCTGCCCTCATTTACTCTCTGTTCAACCCACCTGGGAGTCCTGGGTCTGTAGGCTGGGCAATACCTATGGCTACAGACATTGCTATCTGCTTAGGAATCCTCAATCTCTTCGGAGACAAGATTCCCACCGCCACGAAGGTCTTTCTGACAACACTGGCCATAGTGGATGACCTAGCAGGTATCATGGTCATTGCAATCTTCTATTCTCATGGATTGCACATCGAGTACCTTGTTCTCAGTGCCTTGCTTGTTGTTGCACTGATAATCCTGAATCGTCTGGGAATTCGAAAACTTGTCCCGTATCTGCTTATCGGGCTTACCCTCTGGACCGCTATGCTCTTTGGTGGCATTCATCCAACCCTTGCAGGTGTTCTACTCGCAGTAAGCATTCCTGCCACTACAAAGATCGACTACGATGAGTTCAAAGAGATAAACGACCAATTACAAACACGGTTAATAAAGATAGTTGATTGCGAACCCGAAGACGTAGATACAAGGTTATTCATGAATACGACCAACACGCTTGAACAGGCTTGTCGGGATGTTGAAGCTCCCCTTCAGCGTACTGAGATTATTCTCACACCCTGGGTTGCCTTTCTCATTGTCCCCCTCTTCGTCCTTGCCAATGCTGGTGTTAGACTTGAGATAAATATCATTGAACTCTTCTCTCAACCTGTGACTTTGGGGATTATCTTTGGTCTGGTCCTTGGGAAACCCATAGGTGTTCTTTCGAGCATCTGGTTGATAGAGAAAATCAGTAGGATAAGAGTTTCAGATGCGTGTAATCGCGATCTTCTTGTTGGAGTCGCGTTTCTGACAGGGATTGGATTCACTATATCATTATTCATCTCAGGACTATCATTTGCTCCGGGAATCCTGTTAGAGGCTGCAAAGACGGGTATCCTGATAGCAGCTGTAATCTCTGGTGTGCTCGCAGTATTTGCGCTTAGATCAGCTATATCTAAGATTGAATCTGAAAAGAAGAAAGAGTTAGCGATGATTATATCAGCTCATCCAACATAAACTGTTGGATGTCTGAGGTTTTGAGATATCCGTCCTTAGAAAAATGGTATTCTGTGTCTGCTCTAAATATAGATCCCTATCTATTTGATAGTGCCTATAGATAATTCGTATTGAGCCCTCAAAGACAGACACGTTGGATAATCGAACTGTGGAATTCAAGGCAGTAAGATACTTGAATAAACCAATTCTTTATTTTACTATTTAGCGTATGTTGACTGAGCTTAATAGAGCTCTTAAAAGGAAGAAGGTCAAATTAGAATGAAAGTAGTAAAGAGAGATGGTTCGACCGAGGTATTCATGCCCGAGAAGGTAGTTGTCAGTGCTGTGAAGTCTGGTGCCCCCTACGAAACTGCACGTGACATAGCCAGCTCGCTCTCGAAGAGATCTGAGAGTACGATGAAGAGCACAGAGATCCGATCGTATGTAATATCAGAGCTTCGTTCGAGAAAGGCTGCATCAGCAGCTGATGCATGGGAAACCTACGATCAGAAGCACAAGAAAAGATAGTACAGAACACATTGTTGTTGGATTATGATTACTTTGACTGGAGAAGTGATGGCATATTTCCACTTCTTGACAACATGAAACATTCAGATAATGTCTTGGTTGATGAAACTGGACCATAATGAATACGTAGAAACTTGCTCGATACGAAGAAGACAAAATCAAGAGCGATAAAGCTACTTTCTAGGTAATGGAGGAATGTTCTTCGGGTCATAGACGTCCGATATTCGTTTTTCTCCTTTGTAGGTATAGGAACAATCTGGAAAATTAGCACAACCATAAAATGATCCCTTGCCACCTTTCCCCGTTCGTTTTACAAGGGGATGCCCCCAAGGGCAACGATATTCTGTGGTCTTTTCTGTAAGGTCCCTAATCTTTGCTTCCAGATTCTTTTTCCAGTTCGAGGTGCGAAGTGTCTTTGTTTCCTTCATTACTGCATGAGTATTTTTGTACATCAAGACCATCCTGATTGCATCTTCGCCAAGTTTTCTAGACATTCCACTCATTGGATTAACTGTAGAATAGATCCAGATTGAGAAATCATTCTTCAAAGGTATGCGATAGATTATCTCGCCTTCGACGGAACGAATTGAAGTCTTCGCTTTGTATAAGTTCATGACTTCTTCGAACTCTTCACGGGAAATAGTCACATACTTCCTACTCACGCAAAACCACCAGTGGCACAACTTCGAATTTCCTTATGAATTGTGGCACTCACTCTAAACTGGAGATGCGCTTGGAGATATTCCTATGCCGCCATGAGAATGAAGGTAAAGATAACGACGTCTGGTAAGAAATGAGCTATCCATGCCCAGAAGAATCCCTTTGTTTCAAGCATACTCTTTCCCAGGAACCAACCCAAGAATCCCGAGAGAATAACTCCAATAATTCCACTTGGAACGCCATAGAAGTGACCAAGTCCAAAATAAACTGTGGTCAGTAGAAGCGCTTGCTCCTTTCCAATCCTCTGCCAGAGTACTGATAGGGGAGCAGCTCGGAGAGTAAACTCCTCGTTGAATGCATTCATGGTGGCAATTACAATTGCTATTGGGATAATGATTAGCAAATTAGGAATTGGTCCTGATGGTGCTTCCCACGAACCGAGTAGAAAGATGAGTGTTGCAACTGTGAATATTATGGCAAAGATTGAGCCAATTTTACTCCAGGGTTCTGATTCTTTCATTCCAATCAATTTTGAAGGTTCAACTGGTGCGTGAATGTCCCCCTTGATGAGGAAGAAGTCAGCTCTTCGTAACCCGATTACTAATAGAAGCAAGAGAACTGCAAGAGCGGGAGTTAGTCTGAGTACATGAACCATAATATCTGCGAGCAGAGTTGGTAAGGTTGCTGTCCAGCTGAGCCATATTGCACTCTCTCGTATGTATGGAATCAATCCAAAGTTCCAGCCTGCTCCATACCCGAGTAGGAATATCGTCAGGAGGATTCCCACGAACTCACGTAGAGGTTTCAAGAATTGTACAATCAGCGTCAATAAAAGTATCACACCAAGTCCTATAGCATGAATCCATGGCCACCAGATTGGTTCTCCAGGCCCTATTTCCCGCCAGAAGATGATTGCCAAATTGCTAGTCAACAGGACCGCAGTCCATGCAACAATTAGAATTGGGGTTCTTTGAGAAACAGTATATTCTTCCATACGTTCAAACAATCCCTCTCAGTCAATTGTACTTACGATTCTTTTACTGCTCGGCGATATATTTCCTTTTGGATAGATTTCGCTCATTCTTTAGAAATTACTATGTAAAAAAATCAACTTTATAATTTGGTCTGCAATAGCTGCTTGCGAATATTTCAGGAGTGAACGACAAAGTGAAAGAATTCATAGTGCGAAACCAGCTTGCACTCTTTTTTGCTCTTACGATACCCATCGGATGGTTCTGGTGGGCGCAAATGGTGTTAGGTTTATGGCCTATGGAATACATCATCATTCCATCATCATTAGGTGGACTCTCACCTATTCTTGTACTTGTAATCCTCCAAAAATTATCTGCTCAGCAGGTTGACATCGATGGGATTTTCAAGACTGCGAAGGTTGGTAAGATTCATCTTCCCTGGCTTGTAATTGCTGCATTCGTCTTCCCCATTCTGGTTACGATCGGTAATCTGCTGAATTTTCTACTCGGATTTGAGAGTTCGCTTATACTTCTTGCTTCTGGACCTGATGCGCTTGGATGGGCATTGATTGCAATAATTCCAATTACCTTCTTTCCAGGTCTAATAACAAGTCCCTTTTTTGAAGAACCTGCATGGCGAGGGTTTGCCTTACCCAAACTTCAAGCCAAGTTTGGTAGAGAGATAGGAAGTCTTCTTGTCGGTTCCTACTGGTGGTTGTGGCATCAGATGTCGAATATTGCTTTTGGGAATTATCCCTCTATACTTGGATACCTCGCAATGCTGGGATGGTCATTCGGTATTGATTCTATGTACAATCTCTCAAAACGTAATCTCTTAGTTGCAATGTTTGCTCATGAATCAATGTTCATTGTCTTTACCTATTTATTCCAGACATCAAACTACTTTGCTTCAATTCTTATATTAGGACTTCAATGGACCTTGGTACTATTCCTACGAATTTGTGAGAGAAAGCGTGGCAAAAATGGTGACGACATCTCCAGTTACGCAGATAGAGAATCTGAAGATCTTTAACTATCGCGATTCGCAATCACTTTTTTTTCTGATAACATAGAAATGACTTCTAGTATTGGTCTAACGCAGCAAATAGATAATGTAAAAGGATATATCAAATGATTACGCAATTATTTAGTAAGTTGGCGATTGCTAATTATGGTTGCAAGTAAAACGAATGAATCAAACACATCTTCCCCCATGAGTGAGATGTTCTCTCATCTGGGGCGTCCCTGCGCAGTACCTCTCATTTTTTCGCTTGGCGAGCGTTCGTACAGCACCGATATTCACGAATTACAAAGTAGCATTAACTTGAGCAGTGGTAAGAAATTAAATTCCTCCACCATCTCGAAATGCCTCTTCGACCTAACACAGATCGGTCTTGTTGAGGGTACTATGCATGCACAATCTCCTCTGAAAGCAGAGTACTGGTTGACTACAACAGGTCAGCAGCTTTACAAACACCTTCTCCAAATTCGTCATTTGGCAGAACGAGCCTCTTTTGAACCAAATCTCCTGGAAAGCATGTCCGCTTGCTAGGTAGTTATCGGAATGAAAACAGGATCCTCTCTGGATCCTGTGATTATCCGTTTAGTAACATAGTATGAAAGCAATTATAATTTTCATCTTTTCCCTACTTTCATACTCTGAAACTTCTGGAAAAGGGTATATACTGACATCAAGAGTTTTTGCTTGCCAGATGAAATAGAAGTGTATACAAATCAAGGGAGTTTTGCACTGCAGACAGTGTTGACTGACATCGTTCTGTTAATAGCTGCACGTATACACATGCTGGCCGGATTTTGGAAACTACCCATGTCAAACTAGTGTGTATTGCAAATGCCTACCTCCTTGAATTGGATACGCTCTTTTTTTGTTTGCGAGGAGGTCAGGAAATGACAACTAACGAAAGAACAATTCAGGAAATTAATGAGAAGATTAGAGACGGTAGCGTGTGCGTGGTAACTGCTGCCCAGATGACACAAATCGTGGCGGAGATGGGTCCTGAAGGTGCTATGCATGAAGTAGATGTGGTTACTACTGGCACATTCGGTGCAATGTGCTCCTCTGGAGTCTGGATGAATTTCGGACATGCTGAACCTCCAATGAAAATGTCCAAGGTCTGGTTGAATGATGTGGAGGCATATTCTTCAGTTGCTTCAGTGGACGCCTATCTAGGCGCTACACAACCATCTAGGTCACGAGGTATTGAGTACGGAGGCGGTCATGTAATTGAAGATCTCATCCGTGGAAAGACAGTCAATCTGCAGGCTGAGGGAACCTGTACAGACTGCTATCCAAACCGTGAACTCTCTGCGGAGATTGGATTGGACGGGTTGAATCAGGCTGTTATGTCCAATCCTCGTAACTGCTACGAGAGGTATGGTGTGGCTGCAAATTCATCGACCAGGTCACTCTACACGTACATGGGAAAGCTTCTTCCTGAACTAGAAAACGCAACCTACTCTGGTGCTGGCGAGTTGTCACCAATAGTGAATGATCCACAATTCCAAACTATTGGTATTGGAACTCGAATATTACTCGGTGGAGGTGAAGGATATGTGATTGGGAGTGGCACTCAACATAACCCATCCGGAGGATATGGAACGCTGATGGTTCAGGGTGATCTGAAGAAGATGAATTCTTCATTCATTCGAGGCGCTACCATGACTGGGTATGGTCCGACAATGTATGTCGGTGTAGGCGTTCCCATTCCGATAATAAATGCGGATGTTGCTAAGAGTGCTGGAATCTCTGATGCTGACATCACGACAAGTGTCTATGATTATGCAATTCCCTCAAGAGACCGCCCCGTCCTTGCTTCGGTAAACTATGAGGAACTCAAGTCAGGCATGATTGAGGTCAATAGAAATGAGGTTCGAACATCTCCTCTCTCTAGCTTCAAGGTTGCTCAAGAGATTGCAGTATACCTAAAGGACTTGATTACAAAGAAGGACTTCTTCCTCACTGAAGCAGTCACTCCACTGTCTTCCAAAGATATCGCATATCCTCTGAGACCGAGGAAGAATGCTGGCCCCACTACTATCGTTTCAGTAGTTTCAGATCAATTCATGCACAGGAATGCTGACCTCTGCATTCATTGTGGTCTCTGTGTTCCTTATTGCAAAGCAGGTGTATTCCAGCAGGATAGTGACTGGACTGTGCGTGATGATCAAAGTCTCTGTGTAGAGTGTGGTGAGTGCCGTGACATCTGCCCCCAGAGGGCAATCACGGTTCGGAGTTGAGGTGATGAATCATGAAACGACATCATCTCCAAATTGGCGAGACCATTGCCACAGTGATAGTGGATGACAGGTACCATCCTCTTGCTGAGGTAGCGGTTCGAGAAGCGCGGAAGCAGATTGAGACCTACATCACCCAACATCCCTCTTTTGGAACAAGTCATGAACCCGTTGAAGTCGAACATGATGCTCCAACAATAATCCAGCGAATGGCTACAGCAGGTCAGCAGGTTGGAGTAGGTCCGATGG
>SDNZ01000192.1 GCA_004524565.1 Candidatus Thorarchaeota archaeon | reverse complement strand
TCCGCCAAATACCTCCAAGTCTAGATTTTTTACAGCTTGTACAGAACCAAAGCTCTTGTTCAAGCCCTCAGTACGAATTACAGACCCATTTCTTGCCATTTTCTCTCACTTTTTTGCCGAAAATAGTTTACAGAATTATGGTAAACAATTACCGAATGCATATAAATAGTTGTAGCGGCGCAATGACGATTTTGATCTGCTGAAAATCAGTCGCTCCGAGATTGCTGTTTCCTATTCATCAGGACAATCGCCATAAATATTATCCATCCACTCAAACCTATTACAACGAATTGGCTTTCAAAAGAAATTGTTGTGGGCGGAAAATTCATTCCAAAGTCGATGGCTTGTAGAATCATCTTATACCCATTGAGAGTCCAGTTGTAGTAATGGTCTGCAGACATTGGACAGTATGAGCCATAGGGCGAAGAGCCTGAAACGACTATTACTCCTGATTGGTTTGTGCCTGCGTTGCGTTCAAAGGTACATGCTACAAATGAACCTCGGTCTCCGTCGTTATGTGCAATTGGTAATAAATCATCAGAATCATGAATATATGCTGTTGGGCTGTAGTACAAGAACGGTGTGACATATTCAATAGTTGTATTTTCAAGAGGGACTGGGTTGGTCAAAGAACTTGGAACTTCACTAGCACTGCCATATAGGCAGGTTGCTCCGTGCATCAATACTGCATCTACATCCTTGACTATATACACGATGTACGGATTGTCGCTAGTCACATTTGCAATTGGGCGATAATATGCACCACAATGTAGTTCATTGTCCCAGATATGAGTGTGCTCTCCATATACGTGCGAACGTACAGCTTCAAGAATCAGTGTTGCATTTCCGTGGATGAATGGTCCACCTGGATCGGGATAATCTGAGTCATATGCAACCCAGAGAAATTTGTAGCCCTCTGCAAACCAATCTGCAACTGCAGTTATCTCATTAGGACTGAAACCATCCTGGACACCTCTGATTGAGCCCAGAAGAAATCCGTCAGTACCTGCAAGGATTGTTGAGTTCAAACCTCCTGTTGCGATTATCACTTCATAGCCCATTGCTGACAGGTTTGCAAAGAGGAGCGGATCAAACAAGTCTTTTCCATAATTACTATTGTCTTGGCCGTGGGAATAATCAATGAGAATGGTCTTCGTTTCTTGCTGTTCTGCTTGAATTGAAATTGGATATTCTAATAGTGAAATAGCTACTAACAATAGAACTGCATATGCAATTCTTTTCTGCATCAGTTGACTCTCCCAAAAAGGGTGGATTGGTTGTATATGTTATAAGTTAATTCATTCCACGCACAAGCTCGAAATAAGGTTTAGACTGGAGAATCTTTGTTGACTCTCCAGTTGATGAAATTTGATTTTATTTTCGTGGTTTGGTCTGGCTAACTCATCTTCCACGTTGGTCCATCTTTTGTGTCAGCAATAGTAATTCCTAGATCACTTAGACGGTCTCGAATTTGATCCGATTTAGCATAGTCCTTTGATTGGCGGGCCTCTTCACGAAGTTCAAGCAGGAATTCAACAACCCCCCTGAGAGCTTCAGATGAACCTGAATCATCAGAGGTCTCACTTGCTTCAACATTTATTCCAAGGATTCCAACAAGCTCCGAGAGTACGGATAGCGCCTCTCTGAGTACTGCTGCTCCTCCCACGTTTTTGGTGTGTGTATTGATCTCACGCACAAATGTGAATATCTCAGCAAGTGCTCCGGGAGTATTGAAATCATCATTCATTGACTCTTCGAATCCTGCTCGCACCTTCTTGGATGCCGCGCCAAGTTTCTTATCCGCATCAGTTTCACGACTGCCTGCTCGCTCAAGGATTGAGATACGACCCTTGATAGTATCAACAGCATTCTTTATTCGCTCCAATGACTGAATTGATTGCTTCAGCGCATCATCATTGAAATCAAGTGGCTGACCATACTGTCCTGAAACTAGGTAAAGTCGAACTGCCTGATGATCGTAGTTATCGAGAACCTCTCTAGCTGTTGAGAAGTTCTTTTCAGATTTTGCCATCTTCTCACTATTGATAGTGAGGAATCCGTTATGCAACCAGTATTTGATGGGAGTGTCGATACCGTATGCTGCAGCTGATTGTGCTATCTCGTTCTCATGATGCGGAAAGATCAGGTCCTGGCCTCCTCCATGGATGTCGAACGGAAGTCCCAAGTAGTATTTTCCCATGACTGAACATTCAGCATGCCATCCCGGTCTTCCCTTACCCCAGGGACTGTCCCATGAAGGCTCTCCTAGCTTTTCTGCTTTCCAGAGGGCAAAGTCACGTGAATCCTGCTTCTTGTCATCTGCTTCAACTCGGGCTATGGTAGATTCATCATCAAGCGGTATCTTGGACAACGCTCCGTAGTCTTTCCATTCACTCACATCAAAGTAGACATCCCCCTCCACAATGTATCCTTTCTTATTCTTGATGATGAGTTCGACCATCTCAATGATATCATCGATATGTTCAGTCGCTCGAGGATTTGCAGTTGCTGGCTTCAGGTTGAGTTGTTTTGCTATCAGTCTGTACTCTGCAATAAACTTCGAAGCAAGCTCTCCAACAGTAGTACCTTCCTCGTTGGCTCGATTGATCATCTTGTCATCAATGTCAGTGAAGTTCGTGATGTACTGAACACGATAACCAAGATACTCAAGATACCTACGAATTGTATCAAAGACAGCAAAGGACCTCGCATTACCTATGTGGGGGTAATCGTAAACTGTCGGACCACAAACGTACATGCGTACATTGTTTCCATCCAGTGGTACGAATTCTTCCTTCTGTCGGGTTAACGTGTTGTTTACTTTTAGCATTGTCACTACCCATTTTAGACTTGGTGATTCTGTTTAAAAAGGCAGTTGCAATTATTGCCTATAATTAATAATCATCGGTGATTCTAGAAATGAGTCGTGAATCAAAGAAGGTACTTGAGAAAGTCGCGGACCTCTGTAATGATGAGCGTGAGCTAGAGGCCGAAGCTCTTCTCAAGGCGCAATTAGCCATTGATCCAGACAATCTTGAGCTCATGACCAAGCTAGGAGTAACGCAAGCACGCCTCTGCAATGACAATGAAGCTGAGGCAACACTTAGGACTGTTTTGATTAGAGATCCCAATTACGAGGATGCAGTGTGTGCATTAGGAGCATTATTGGACCAATCTCTGAGAACAGAAGAAGCTGAACAGCTTTACAGGGTATTATTACAAAGGAATCCAGCAAGCCATCTTGTACTTGACAGTTTATGCAGGTTTCTTGTATCTGAGGACCGAACTGATGAAGCATTGAATCTAGCAAGAAATCAAATCGTAAACTATGAAAATAATCTTGATGCATTTAAACCTCTCATTTACGTTCTTGAAATACTTGAGGATGACTTGGAATTCACATTGCATGAGGATTGGGGGAATCGAACAATCTTTACACAGTATTTGAGCAATTTACTTGAACAGCTGGAACTTGTTTTCATACGTGAGAATTTTTCGATTGATGATGAAGAATTCCATTGTGAATTAGAAGATGAAAAGAGTCGTTTAGTATGCGAGATTGAAGATTTATTGAATAATGCGGCCTCGCGAAAGATATCTATCTCACCAGAGCTTACTAAACGGGTTACAGCAAATCTAAAAATCGCTAGAGGTGGAGGATAAGACAGATTCTATTTGTATGTCCTATGGTCTCTAATCTATTGCCAATTGTATCCACCAATTTCTGATTTGTCATTCTCACTGATGTAAATCAAATGTTGTTGAGCATCATTCAGTAACCATATGTGAATTTTAGCATCTTTTAGGGCATCGAGCATGATGGTTCGATCATCATCAGATAATCCCATTACTTTCAGGAGGCTTGGTAGGTTAATGATGCGTTCAGAGTTTTTCTTTGCCGCAGCAAGAATCCTCGCTTTGGAACCAGCTTCTAATTTCAGGATTTCAGCATCCCGCAACACTGCTTTGATTCTCATTGGTCCTCGCTCTTTCATTTGTAATTCACTCTCATAAGGCTACCCTTCGGTACTTTGAGAATTCTTATGAGCAGCTTGTGAGATGCATTGTGAAGTGTGATTTGGAGTTTTAGCATGTGAAAATAATAGAGAGTACAGATTGGTCCACCTACAAATATACGTGGAAAGAATGTATGAAGGATTATTACTGGTATCAAACTGATCCAGTCTTTGATTGGAACAAGAACGAAGAACTGGACGATATGGAAGATGAATTTGGAAAACCCGGAAATGTCTTCCTTGAAGCGCATCAAGATGACAAGATTGTAGGTGTGTTTAGTTTTCGATACCGTGGTAAAGAAGCCAAGATGATGCGTTGGGAACCTGCTGTGTTGAAAGCTTCGGATGATAATGAGATTCGCAGTGCATTGCTTAGTTATGCTATGGATTATCTCTCAGGAAAAGGAGTAGAGCACACCAAGGTAGTCATGAAGTATCCAATCGGAAACCCGGATATTGCGAAACCGCTTCTCGATTTATATCAGCAATCAGGTTTTAGTCGCTACCAACCAGATAGTGTTGATCTCATTACCTCTCTTGATGACATGCCAAGTCCACCATCAATGCCAAAGAATGTGTCAATAGATCGAGATTTGGGATTGATTCCTGAAAATATTGGAGCATATTGTGTTCGAGCCTATGGAACAACACCCGCAGACATTGAGATTCATGGATTTGATAAATCAGTAACAGAATACGAGTCTGCTGTTTCAATAGCTAATGCGATATTGGGTGGTAGATTTGGTCG
>SDNZ01000047.1 GCA_004524565.1 Candidatus Thorarchaeota archaeon | reverse complement strand
ATAGGAACAGATTTCGACCAAAGTACAGCTAAATATGTAATTAGAGCTAGAATAGAGATAGATGGCGTGGTCGACAAACCAGACGTTGTAGGAGCAGTCTTTGGACAGACAGAGGGACTGCTTGGAGAAGACCTGGATTTACGAGAACTTCAGCGCACAGGGCGTATTGGAAGAATCCAGATTGCTATTAGAACAAAAGGCGGAAACAGCACAGGAGAAGTAGTTATTCCGGTCTCATTGAACAAGACTGCCACTGCGATACTTGCAGCAGCTTTGGAAACTGTTGATAGAGTCGGTCCTTGCACTGCAAAGGTAATTCTTGAGAAGCTTGAAGATGTACGAGGAGCCAAGAGAAGAAAAGTTGTAAGCAGGGCGATAAGCATTCTAAAGGGTTGGGAAGAAGATATTGCCCCAGGAACTGATGAGATTACCACCGCTGTCACAAAAGGTCGAAAAGTTACAATAGCAAAATACGGACCTGACAATCTACCTGCTGGACCAGATATGACAGAAAGCAAGGAGATTATCATAGTCGAAGGTCGAGCCGATGTCATCAATCTCATGAAATGTGGAATAACAAATACTGTTGCCGTGGAAGGTACTCATATTCCAAAATCTATTGTAGAACTTACTAAGAAAAGAGGAAAGAAAATCATTGCATTCCTCGACGGAGATAGAGGCGGTGATCTAATTCTTCGAGAACTAATGCAGGTTGCACAAGTTCACTATATTGCAAGAGCTCCGAAAGGAAAGGAAGTTGAAGAGCTTTCACGACGTGAGGTCACTAAAGCACTTCAATCACAAGTTCCTGCAGAACAAGCATTATCATTAGTGAAAACAAGGCAGACCATAGCTAGTAAGAAGAGACATGATACAAAGAAGGAGGCACCAGCGAGAGATACTCGGACTCGTCGAGATAGCAAGAGAACCGAAGACTTTCCATCAAGACGAGATTCATCAGCTCCTACCAGTGTACGTAAACCTATACGAAGGCAACCAGTAGCTGTTGATGAGGTTTATGTTTCCAAGATTGGGGATATCAAAGAGGCTTTCAAAGCAGTTCTTTTCGATGCAGATAAGAAAGTTATTGTCGAGTGCGGCGTAGCGGAACTCGCGAAAAAACTCGAGGAACAGGAAACAGTTCCAGTAGTTGTTTTTGATGGAGTAATAACACAACGGTTAGTGGATATTGCAATCAAAAAGAAGACCGAGCTTCTTATCGGTGCCGCAGTAGCAGACATTGATGTCAAACAAAATGGTCTCAAGATAGTGACCTTTGATGACGTAGGGCAGTAATAATAATGAATGCATATTCATAATTGTTTATTAAGGAATAAGAAACGGCCTAGCAGAAGGGAAAATTGAACAGGACAGGGTATGTCCTGTCAAATATCCATTGATAATCGAGATGATACAAATGGGAAACTCAACATTTCATGCAAAATTGGGTAAAACTGTAACACCAAAGATACACTCAATCACTCTGGGAGGACATCAGACTACTACTGTCTGTCCACCACCAATGCTTAGTGACCAGCCAGGATCAACAAGCCCTCATCATCTTTTCCTCGCTTCTATTGGCTCGTGTGTAAATCTTGTATTTGAAATAGCACTTGAAAAAGCAAGAGTCGAGGTTTTTGGTTTGGAATCAGAAATAACTGGAGACTATGAAACAGATGATGATACTGGAACCAGTAGATTTGATTCAATCAAAGTGACAACAAATGTGACACTACCAAAGGGTACCAACGAGGACAAAATTCGAAGACTTTTTGAAGTTGCACACAAAAACTGTCCCATAGGAAATTGCCTTGTGGGATCTTGTGTCAAATTGATTACTGAATTGAATATCGAGTACCAATAGTGTTTACATGAAACTAGACGTTAGGTGTAAAGCTCAAGATGGGTTTTACGCCTACTATTTTTCTGATTTTTGTCAAGTAATACTCACAATTATCTCGTTGCGGCAAAGAAGGATGAGATGGAGCATATGTGAGGCTCTTGATCGTGACATCGCTTCTAGGTAGTTTGGAAACAACTGAACAGGTAATCACTCCAAAAGATCCGTTCCAGAGAATAATAGGTCAAGAGCATGCGGTAACCATTGTTCAATCAGCTGTGAAACAGCGAAGACATGTCCTTCTTTGTGGAGTGCCGGGTATTGGAAAATCCATGCTTGCAAAAGCTGCATATTATCATCTTAGCCCCCCCACCCAAGAAATACGCCTTAAACATAACAAAGCGTTACCCGATAGACCAATAGTGGTGATTTCTCAAATCAATAAAGAACAGAATCCCAAACAAACAATCTCAACATCAAGCAATGTATTCTATTCAACTCCAGATAGATTGCCAATTGATATTGCAATCAAGATGGGGTTCAGATGTCCAAAATGCAGTAGTCTATCAATACCAGCAGAACCAACCTGTGCCAGTTGTGGTATAGTTAAGCGGTGTGACTGGTCAGATAGCAATTCGTATCACGGTCTCTTTCGAATGTTGGACGTAGTACAGGAACCTGCTCTGAGAATTGTTACTGGTCATGAAACAATAGGGAGTGATTCATACCATTTAACCTACGAAAGAACAGGGGAAAACGAGATTGCAATAACTCGAGAGAGGTTTGAGGAACAATCTGTAGTAAAAGGACCACAACAAATTGACAATGAACGAGTGTTGGTAAGTAGCAACTCTTGTAGGTTCATCAGAGTGAGTGGAGCAAGTCATGTTGAACTTCTAGGAGATGTAAAGCATGATCCATATGGAAGTGCAGAAACACTTGGTATGGCTGCGTATCAGAGAGTGATTCCCGGTGCTATTCACGAGGCTCATGAAGGCATTCTTTACATTGACGAGGTGTCCGCTCTAGGGCCACACCAAAGTCATCTTCTAACAGCTATGCAAGATCGTATCTATCCAATTTCAGGTCATAATCCCCTAAGTTCCGGAGCGGCAGTCAGAGTTGATGATGTCCCTTGTGACTTCATTCTCTTTGCGTCCTGTAATACAGAGAATATTGGAGGAATCCTGCCAGCACTCAGGTCTAGAATTAGGGGCTATGGCTATGAAATCATGTTAGCTTCATGGATTGAGAAGAATTCACAGAATTTGGATGAAATCATTCGATTCATAGCACAAACTGTGGAAGAAGATGGAAAAGTACCTCATTTCACTGCTGAATCCGTGAAAGAAGTATTACAAGTCGCAGAAAAAATGGCATCCCAACTTGATGGAAAAAGTAATGCTCTAACATTACGACTTCGAGAATTGGGAGGATTGATTCGAATTGCTGGAGACCTTGCAGTACAAGATGATGAGCGACTAGTGCAGCCTAATCATGTTAAGACTGCCGAAGTGCTTAGTAGAGGTATTGATATGGGAAACCCTTACTCAATATCATACAAGTCCCCTGAGCAAGCAAGCAGAGACTATTTCTTCTGACTATAGGACCGTTCGGGCGGTGACAGATTGAAGATTTTAAAACGCATCCTCAAAGAAGGTACCATTGTGCTAAAGATTGAAACATTAGACGATCTATGGCACCTTTACAACACTGTAGGACCTACGGATTTGGTTGTGTCTAGGACCATGAGACGGGTTCGCGTAGGAGATGAAGATGGTAGAAAACAAGACAGTGTTAGAAAACCAATGGTGCTCAAACTCAAAGTGGATGACGTGGCATTTCATACATTCTCAAATCGTGTAAGAATCAAGGGAAAGATACTGGAAGGGCCTGGTGACCTGGTTAGTATTGGTTCTTATCATACTATCAATATCGAACCAGGTGATACGCTGACTATCATCAAGGAACATTGGCCAAATTATATTCTAGACAGACTACAAGAGGCTACTAAAGCTCAACTCAATCCAGTCAGTCTGATAGTTACAATTGAAGATGGAGATGCAGAACTCTTCCTTGCAGCTGATTTTGGTATCAAGGAAGCTGTACATATACGTGCTAGTATATCACGAAAAAGAGCTGATCAGAAGACCTATGACTCAACAATGCGGGACTTTTTTGTTGATGTTACTCTGGCTGTCAAATCGCAGCTCGAACAAGCAGAGATTGGACTTATTTTGATAGCAGGACCAGGTTTTGTTAAAGATCATTTTCGAGAGCATTTGAGTAAGGCGGGTATCAAGGACCTTCCTCCAGTGGTTGTTGAGAGTACAAACTCCATAGGGGTACCAGGAGCCAAAGAGATTCTCTTTCGAGGAGTCATTGGGCAAGCTGCAAGTACTCTCAAAGTTGAAACAGAAACCAAGTTGATTGAGAGCCTTATTGAACATATATCGAAAGATGATGGACTTGGCGCTTATGGTGATGCTGAGGTCAGGAAAGCTGTTGAATTTGGAGCTGTTGAAGATTTACTCATCACAGATAAGAAATTGAGAGAGGGTACTGAGCAGGTTCGGAAGCAAATGGATAATCTGATTCGGAATACAGAGAAGACAAGAGGCGCGTTCCATATTGTATCTACAGAGCATCCAACTGGAGAACAGCTTCATCGTCTAGGTGGACTTGCTGCGATTCTTCGCTTTCGTATCGATCAGTGATTAGATTGGTTCGAACAATGTTTGAAGACGATCCCAAGATGGATATTCGTACGCAATCCCCATCTCGAGGCGCCCCATAGTTTCAAGACTGGTTTTTATTTCATCAACTATATCTTCCATAATCCATGGAGCCATCTCGATTCTCATTCTGATGGTATCAATATTCAACATATTTGCTGGAACTCCTAGTTGTCGATGTAAAATATGATGAATTTGCTGAAGCTGGTTCTCGGTTAATCGGAATCCATGGATTGCTCTAATGATTCCTACCACTAACAATGAGTCATCTTCATCGCGTTCTTCAAATTCTCGCATTGTCTGTTCAAGTCGACGCTCAAGTCGATTCCGCATCTGAATAGCATCTTTGTAGCTTGCTGAGCAGAAGTGAACTGAGAGACTGTTGAGATTCTTCTGTGCCCATTCGAGAACCTCTCTAGCAACCTCAGTACTTCCTTCAATACTTGCACTTGCCATATCAGTTAGACGCATCCCCTGAGATTTCAAACTCTCAAAATTAGTTTCACTTGCTTCAAGCTCATTCATGTTAAGGAAAGAGAGCCCGAGCTCCTCTGCTCGCGTTGCAATTTGTTTTAGTTTTTCAGATTGTCCAGGTATTGCAGGTACTTCGATTCCAACAATCAATCCGGATTCTAATGCACGCTCAATTCCAGACCAATCATCTTTCTGAGGATGGAATCGAATCTCATCCAATCCTGCATTTTGTAGTAGCTCTATATCTTCTTGACTAGCTGTGGTTTTACTTGTATAGAGATGAATGTGGAAATCATCACCGTATTTTGATTTCAATAAACGGATGTAATCAAGAGTTCTTTTAATAGTACATAGAGGGTCTCCACCGCTAATTCCTGCACCTTCTCCACGTATAGCATCAGTTTCGTAAATAATGTCCTGTTCATCAAATACGGGCATTTCATCAGCAAAAACCAAATCCTTGCCAGCTTTTTCTTCAGATAAGGGACAGTAGTAACACGAGCTGTCACATAGACCTGTAACAAAGAGCACCATCTTTGAACCTTTAGCACATAATTTGCAGCCCTTAGGAAGTGCTCCAACTAGTAGAGAACCGCCTTGAAGTTTTTTGATTTTTCGTATCAAAAATTATCGCCTCCGTCCTTCACGACGCTCTAATGTTCGACGTAGAGCAGGATCACTGTCCTGAAGCCTCTTTGTCACTTCTTCGAAGCTCTCCGAGTCTTTAAGAGGGTAGGTTTGATAGACTCCTGTTCTACCAACAGCTTCGCGTCTTGTCAGTACTCTAACTCGTTCTCGGGCAATATCAATTGAAACATCTAGTTTCTTGATAACACTGTATTCTTGACCAATCACTCCGGATTCAATATGTCCATCAGGGGTCGGTTCTATCAATATCAGTCGTTTATCCACACCTGGCACTCTGGTTTCGGATTCAAGAGCTGCTGAATCCAATCTCCCACCCCATTTGTAGAATTCTTCTTCTCTTGACATCAATTTGAACATGGGAAAGCTCACTACAACATCTCCCTCAAGATGAATATGACCCTTTAGAACCATCGAGGGTGTGGCCTGCACAAGTTCTCTATGGAGTGGAGTTCCTAGAACCAATTCAAGTCTGTAGCTAGAGATAACTTGGGGGATGATGATATCAATATCTGAAGAACTGGTGACATCTCCTCTGGCAACAGATCCGTGGACATACGGTTTTACTCCAGTTGTTTCAATTTGACTCATGACATCAAGCGTGCGTTTTCGAAGTCTATGAAGGGTGTTCCATTGCGACTCCTCATAGGAGACCTCTCTACTATCATGTAGGATTTCAGGTCTCTTTGTCATCGAGTTTCAGCTCCGGATTGATTCTAGCAGTTCACATACCTTGCATATTTTAGACGGAGAAGGAGTGTTGCACTTTTCACAGTTTGTAAATTCCCACGTTGTGGGAGCCTGTCTGTAAGCCATTGTCATGGATTCACCAGATCGTAAGGTAGCTAATAGTGTGCCGGGTCGTCTATACTCCATCTCGTTCAAGAAGGAGCGCACATCATTACGATAGGCCTCTTCGGCATAGGGACAGGGAAAATCATGATATGGTAGTTTCAGATAGTGGGCATATGCCACAACATCCCGCTCAGAAATCTCTGTGATTGGTTTTATTCGAGGCACAAATCCATCCACAGATAATTCTCGAGGGACATTGGTCCTCGCAATCCTTGCGCTATCGCCGCGTAGAATATTCATGAATATAGTCTGTGCTTCATCATCGAGATTATGACCTGTAGCGATGACATCAGCACCAATGTTCTTAGCTGCAATATTGAGCGCGCGGCGTCGAAATACACCACAATATGAACAAGCACCGAGTGCATTGGAGGACCTTCTTTTTACTATCCCATCAAGACTGTAACCTAGAAGCTCTTTAAATGATAATACTTCAAGAGTAAGATCGAGTGACCGTGAGAGGGCTCGAGCTGATTCAAGAGCTTCATCTCTATAGCCCTGTATTCCTTCATCAATTGTTACTGGTACAATCTCAGAATTGGGATACGCACTCTCAATTGTATAAAGGATATGTAAGAGAACTGCGCTATCTTTCCCTCCAGAGATTGCTACTGCAATTCTATCATTATCAGTCAACATCTTGTGGCGATTGATAGTTTTTCTAACCCTATCGATAGTAGTCTGGACTAGGCATGTACCACAGAGATATTCGGATGTGTATCTACGTAGATAGACTGCTGGTTTTCCACACTTGGAACATCCGGATTGTATTGACATGACTACTCTGAGTCGTTCCAATGGGACCTGTCAAATTAAAGCTATTCAAACGACTGAGTCAGTGGCGAAGTTAGGTCTTGGTCTTTATGGGTTTGGATTCAACTGTCTTCAAGTCGTCAACAATTTTAGAACGGCGGAGTTCTAGAGCAGCTTTTGAAGCTCTGAAATTAGCAGCCTGAATTATATCTTCAATGGTTCGGTGCCAGTCTGCAGGAGAAAGTTTTGTGTAAATCTCTCTGAAAGAATCACTCAATCGTTCAATACGTGCTAGGCATTCAACACGATCTTCAGGAAGTCGTTTCTCATCAAAATACATGAGCGCATGACCTTTTAGTGCTTCCCAGTCAATATCACTATTAGACTGAAGGATTATTCGTAATTTTTCCAAGGGATCTTTCCAAGAGTCTGGAATGAACATGGTAAGATAATCTGTGAGAGCTTTTCGTGCTTTTTCTCGAACATCTTGTATGGGACTTATCTGATGTGTCATCATCTTGCATCGGAAAATAGTACAAGTGGTGCCTTTTTAGGTCCCACCAATTCGATTTTTGCGACTAAAAGAGCCCCTTCCCCATAATTAGACTCAGTACAATGCTAAGAACGACGATGAGAAAGGCTGCAATACGGATTGGATACATGATATACTTGATTTTCTTCTTATCTGATATGAACAGACTAAGTCCGTTTGATAAGAGCTTGTCACCATCAAGCGCTGGAATTGGTAGTAAATTGAATAGGGCTAGTGAGATTAGGATGATGTAGCACCAGAGTACTATCTGCTGGGCATGGAATATAAACATGGAATCTAGGAAGAGATTCCAGCCAGGTTTGGCTTCCCAATAGTCAGCACCAAATATTCCAATATAACCCCGCGTTTCGTTTACTTCATTTGGAGCCAGTATTACTGTTGTAGTGGAACCATTCAACAGATGGATTGTAACTTGATCTCCCGCAAGTGCATCGAACATAAAGACGCTTATATCACTCCAAGCATTGATATCTGTGTCATTTAACCCGATGATAACATCACCAACTAAGAGTGCCTCAGCCCCAGGGCTTCCATCGCTGGTCTGGTAGATGAAAGCTCCACTTGGAGGATTGTAGGCTATTGATGCTATTGCTCCAAAATTAACTAGAAGTGCAAGGAAAACAAAGCTCCAAGCAACGTTTGCATAGGAACCTGCTGCAAGCAATCGCATACGTGCCCTTGGTGTGGCTTTTTTCTCAAATGCCTCTTCATCGGGTTCAACGAATGCTCCAAACATAACAAAGAAACCAAGCAAACCTGAACTCTTGATGGGGATATTGTCCTTAGATGAGGCAAATCCATGAGCAAATTCGTGAGTGAGGATTGCCACTGCAAGTGCAATTAGCATATATACAAGAGGAAGTCCAGTGATCGTAATTCCAGGAATTATCGGGACTACACCACCTGCTGCAGCTGGTTCTACGAAGAATTTGATGAGATTTTCACCAAACATCCAGAAGGCAAATATCATACCTCCGAATCCTACTACAATCCCGACGTTGAAGAAGATTACAGGAAACTTCTTTCCCATTTTAGTCAAGAAGGCGTTGAGTCTCTCAGTCTTCCACATGAACATAAATGGAGTTCCTGCTTCTACGCCTCTCTCTTGGAGTCTTTCAATTCCAATATACTGAGCAATAGCATAGATAATGATCCAAATAATTCCAATAAGTCCTAGCGCGGTCAGAGCATCCATGAATCTATACCCCAGTGAGAGATACTGAGGTTGTCTTCTAGCGAGTTATAATGATTGTGTAGCAGGTAAATATGAAAATCCGTCAACTGGAACTCGACCCGACCGCAATCCTCATAAAGTGACTTCTTTAGCCTTCGCTGGAGTGTTCACTAGGATACTCACCATATATCAGGTAGGCGAAAATATCTTGCCATTCAAACTTGTCATTTCAGATCCCGAAACTGGAAAAGCCATCCAGTACGAATTAGATGATGCTAAGACCAATGCACTAGTTGGTAAGCAGGTTGGGGAGATTGTTGAAGGAGATGCATTAGGCCTACCCGGATACAAGCTTAAGATTACAGGTGGAAGTGATACATCTGGTTTTCCAATACGTCCGGATGTACATGGCAGTGGAAAGAAACGAATTCTAATCCGCGGTCCACCGGGTTTCAGATCCAAGCGAAAAGGTACAGCCAGTCGAAAGACTGTACGTGGAAGAGAGTTGGATTCTGCCATATCCCAAGTAAACATGCGAGTCGAAGAGAAAGGTGGTACACCTCTCGAAGAACTTGTCATGAAGGCTGCATAAGCCAACCTTCAAATTATAGAAATCGTTGACCTTAGTGTCAACCATATACTTCTTATGGGCAACAGGAAAGGGTGATTACGCCCAAATACCCTTTGGCGGAAGTGAATATTAAGTGACCAGAAAATACGAGGGACAGTCAGAGATTAGCATTGGTACGTTGGGTCACGTCGACCATGGGAAGACGACACTTGTATCCTATCTTACAGGAGAGTGGACTGACCGCCATTCGGATGAGATTAGACGTGGAATTTCAATACGACTTGGTTATGCTGCAACAACTCTGATGAAATGCAAGAAATGTCCTGAACCAGACATGTATACAACATCACATTTAGCTGTTGATGGTAAGTGTAAGAAATGTGGAGGAGCCTTGGAAGTTCTCCGAGAGATTTCATTTGTTGACAGTCCTGGTCACGAGTCTCTAATGGCAACTTGTCTCAGTGGTGCAAGTCTGATGGATGGAGCGATTCTTGTAATTGCTGCAGACGAACCTTGCCCAATGCCACAGACTTCCGAACACTTACACGCTCTTGAGATAGTGGGTGTAGAAAAAATCATCATTGTTCAGAACAAAATCGAACTTGTTTCAAAAGAGGCTGCAAAGAAGCACTATAAACAGATTCTGGACTTTGTAAAGGGAACTATTGCTGAAGGAGCTCCAATTGTACCTGTATCAGCTGTTTTTGGAGCCAACATTGATCTTTTGATAAAGACCATTGAAGAAATAATTCCAACTCCAAATCGCGATGGCGACGCCCCACCGAAAATGTTTGTAGCTCGTTCATTTGATATCAATCGACCTGGTACTGCTCCACAAAAAATGCAGGGTGGAGTTGTTGGCGGTTCAATAGTCCAAGGAAAACTAAAGATTGGTGACGAAATCGAAATTGCACCAGGCTCAAAGGGTGATAAAGGTTTCAAACCAATCAAGGCAAAGGTCGTTAGCCTTCTCTCAGGTAGTGGGAATTCTCTTGTAGAGGCATATCCTGGAGGATTGATAGGTGTAGGAACCGCACTTGACCCAGCCTCAACACGAGCAGACCGTCTTGTTGGAAATGTTGTAGGTAGAATTGGCAAGATGCCCAAGATTTATGACAGACTAATGCTAAAACCTGTGCTTATGCAACGAGTTGTGGGAATGGAGAGTAAAAAAGAGGTTGAGAATCTAAAACTCAATGAACCAATGATGCTTGTTGTTGGAACTGCTCCAACGGTGGGTGTGATCACCAGATTACATGGTGATGAAATAGAGTTAGCACTCAAACGTCCAGTAGTAGCAGAAAAGGGACAGCGAATTGCAATTGGTCGTCGTGTGGAAAACAAGTGGCGATTGATTGGATATGCTGAAATCTAGATTGCAACCGTTAAAACTCATAGCATACATCTGCAGGTGTCGAAATTGCCAGTAACTGTGGTACTTGATACGAATATTCTGACAGTACCTGCCCAGTTTAGTGTGGATATCTTTGCTGAATCAGAGAGAGTTGTGGAAAGAAGAATAGAGTTTGTCATTCTGAAATCAGTAATCCAAGAACTTGAGAAAAAACTTGAGAACGCAGTACGAACTGAGAAGTTCAAGTTCAGGGTAGCCTTGGATTTTGTTGAAAGATGTACTATAATCGGCTTAGATGACATAACGAGTGCCAAACCAGTAGATGATCAGGTCCTGGAATACGCTCTATCTGTAAATGGTATTGTTGCAACAAATGACAAAGAACTCCGCAAAAAATCTCTGGAGCGAGGTGTTCCTGTTCTCTTTATGAGAGGAAAGAAACGACTTGAACTCAAAGGCACTGTAAGATGAGAACATGTCACAATGTTTTTATGGTTTCCAAAGCGATGCTGCCGCTGAGCCGTCGGGTTCAGACATTAGGGCATATCCCAAGTTCTGATTGTTCTGAGAAGAATTGTCCTGTCAGGCAAGGAGCGTCTTGAATTGTATAGTATTGTGACAGTAAAGGATGTCGTTCGTATTCCGCCTTCACAGTTTGGGTCACCAATCGAGGATGCAGCGATGATCCACCTACGAAAGCAGCATGAGAATGTTCTAGACAGAGACATCGGTCTCATGATTGCAGTCATAGGTATTGATGATATTGGTCAAGGTCGTCTGATGCCGGGCGATGGTGCGACATATCATTCTGTTGCATATCGTGTTCTGGTGTTTAAACCACTTAGAGGAGAACTTGTTGAAGGAAATGTCGTAGAACTCATGGACTTTGGAGCATTCATTCGAATGGGACCCCTTGACGGTCTGTGTCATGTGAGTCAGATTTGTGATGACTTCATTACTCAAGATGCCAAAGGTAGCTCACTTCTTGGAAAAGAAACTGGAAGAACCCTCTCTGAAGGCGACATGGTTCGTGCCAGGGTCACATCAATTAGTTTCGAGTCGGGGAATAAATCCGGAAAGCTTGGACTTACCATGAGACAACCATTCCTCGGAAAAATTGGACCAGATGCCTCATGGATTGAGGATGATGTGAAAGCAGCCCGTGGCGAGAGTAAGAAGAAGAAGTAACTAGGTAGGGATAGAAATGGCGAAATTAAAAGCTTGTAAAGCATGTCACTATCTCACTAGTGAGAATGTGTGTCCTAATTGTAAGGGAACAAACCTCTCAACATCCTACACAGGAATTGTTGTAATACTCCCAGGTAAAGAGCATGAAGACCCTAGGAAAGGGTCTTACGTAGCCTCACGCCTCAACATTGACAAACCAGGTAAGTACGCACTGAAGGTACGTTAATCCCTCAAATCTGTGTCACTGGTGAAAGCTTTATTAGACAACCAAAAAACGGATGCCTGACCCACTTCAGATGCGGTCTAATTCTCAGTAAGTGATGCCAATGAATATCGAGATTCTAAGTGAAAAGGAGAACAAGCCCCTTGGGAGGAAAGAGATTGCCTTCCAGATCGAGCATTCAGGTGCGAGCACTCCTTCCAGAGCAGACATTCGTTCAAAGATTGTAGCCCAGTTTAATGCAGATGCCTCATCAGTTGCAATCAATACACTCGATACACATTATGGAATTGGCATGACCAGAGGTGCAGCGCACATTTACACCAATGCGGCCCAAATGAAGAGAATCGAACTTAGCCATATGGTCAAGAGAAACGAGCCCAAGAAGAAGGAGGGCGCAGAATAATGCCCAAAGCACACAACATGTACAAAGTCGACAAGTCTGGAAAGGTATCCACTACCAGAAGATCATGCCCCAGGTGTGAAAAGGGTACATTCATGGCTGAACATTTTGATAGGTTCGCCTGTGGTCGTTGCGGTTACACCGAATTCAAACGCAAGGACACAAAGAAGTAGTTGATAGTTCCGACCTCTTTTGCAGTCTTTTTTCACATCAGAGAGTTTTCTATTCTCCAACAATTGCCATTACCCATCGGATGAACAAGAGAACACCGACTATCATTGTAAGCAGAATATCTGCTAGAAAAACCCCGGGTACGGTAATCTCAATGATGGCAGACACGATGAGTGCTACTGGAAAGGTCACAATGAAGGGGAGTGTAGCAATGGTGAGTGAGACCTCCTCACTGGACACCATCACGTTCACAAGAAGCACTATCCAGATGGCATAGATTGCAATGAGAATTGATGCTTCTACTAACATATTCTGTGACTCCTAACGAGATTCCTGCGGTTTTGATTGAACAATGTATGTATCACAGGCTCGCTCTATCAATTCTATTCTTCTGCGGTTTTTTAATTCATATACAACAGAAGGTGAAATTACATACCAACGCAATTCTTAGATACTCGCGCCACAGTTCTCGCACTTTCTGGCATCTTCCAAGTTTCTATGACCGCAATAGGGACAGGATAAGAGGACAGTCTTCTTCTCCTCATCAGTGAGAGAGATGCTCTTGATTCCCAGGCGTTGCATGGTTTCAACAAGTTCTTCTTCATCCATCTCAGAGATTGGTTTGCCAGTCTCGCTCTCGATACTCTTTGCGTCCTCATGCTTTAATTTCACTGCTTGGTCAGTACCCGCAATCTTGTATAAGAGAAATGATCCAATACTAAGACGAAGTAGTCGTCGAGCTATGCGTCTATTACGTGCACGTCGAATTGGAAACAATGGACGTCGCGCTATCTTTGGTCTTCGCCCAGGACCTCTTCCTCGACCTCTCATATCTTTCACTTCTAAACATTCATTCCGAAATTGCAGTTTTAATCCTTCATGAATGATTCGTACATTGAAAATCTAGTAAAATCATTCGCCTTTCTGCTTACTGCCTGCAGACTGTGGAATCGGTAAGAAATATTAATTTTAGTTCACTATAGTTACCTCTAAGCGTTTCTCTTGGAGGGGGTGTTCTGGGATGTCGCTGGACAGGCTGTTAATGAACGACTCTGGTTAACTATGGTAAACTCAAGTTGGGACTAACTAGTATGAAAGTTAGGGACATGGGAGGCCAACATATTATTGATGATTTTCCATGTTTCAGGGTCGCATAGAATTTCTTTCGCTCGATACATATGTCGACTGTAACTATCAAGTGAGAGAAGAGCCACAACAAAAAGAATTGCTCCAAAACCGGACCAATAGACGAGTGGTCGATTGAAGTAGAACTCACCATATAGCATTGAGAAAATTAGGTCTCCAAACAAAGAGAGAACTCCAAGAATGGAACCAAGTATATAGAACAATACTTGAGCATAGTCAATCCATCCATGAAATTTCAATCCTAGGTGTTCCTTAGAGAGTACCACTGTTTCTTCGTCAGGAATCAGAATGATTGAGGGTATGGTTGTGTTAGATCGGGTCGGGTTCTCTTTTCCCAAGACTATGATCTCGTCACCAATCCTGAAAGAAGATGCATTCTCAATATACTTCTTTTCACCACTAGCGAACTCAACTCTGTGGGTGCCATTTTTACTAGTCACCATCATCCCAGTTGCGTATCGTTCTTTTGGTACATAGTCAACTTTGACGAAATCAGCAATCTTTCCTTGATAGATGTGACTTTCCTCACACTCTGCTAGTAACCGTTGGAACTTCTTGATATCCTTCAAATCTCCCAATTCCTATCAAGTCAAATTAGGAAAAATAGCCCGATAAAACTTGTCAGTACTGTTTCATTTCACCTTTGCAAAGACTACATTGATTGAAAATTGAGATTGGGGTTCAGTAAATAGTAACCTATCATCTTATTTATTATCGTTAAGTCCCATATATCGGTGGAGTAAATTTAGATGGATCCTGTAAAAATAGTTGAAGGAGTCTACTGGGTAGGCGCATTAGATTTCAATGTTCGAAATTTCCATGGTTATAGTTACTCAACACATCATGGAACAACATACAACGCATACTTGGTAGTAGGTGAAAAAGTAGCACTTGTCGATGCTGTAAATGGTTCTTTTTCAGAAGAAATGTTTGAGAGAATATCCAAGGTTATAGATCTCTCTAAGATTGATTATATGATTTCAAATCACGCTGAAATGGACCATTCCAGTACGGTACCCGAGGTTTTGAAGCGAGTACCTAATGCGAAGTTGGTTTGTACTGAGAAAGCAGTTGATGTATTAAAGAAACATTATCCGGACGGCTGGGATATTCAAACTGTTAAGACTGGTGATGAACTGGACTTGGGAGGTAAGACTCTTCGTTTCTATGAGGCACCAATGCTCCATTGGCCTGAGAGCATGTTTACGTATTATATAGAGGAAGAACTCCTGATGCCCAATGATGCCTTTGGTCAACATTATGCTACTGAGAAACGCTTCGCAGATGAGGTGGACCAAAATGTTCTCTGGAGAGAGGCAGAGAAGTACTATGCAAATATCCTCTGGCCGCTAAGTCGTATGGTTCAGAGAAAGATTGAGGAGGTAGTAGAACTCGGTCTGCCAATCAAAATCATAGCTCCCTCACATGGTCTCATCTTCCGTAAAGATCCTCTTCAAATCGTAACAAGATATCTTGAATGGGCAAAAGGTGAACGCATTTCTGACAAGGTCGTTATCACCTGGGACACAATGTGGGAGAGCACAACAAAGATTGCTCGAGCTCTCGCAGAGGGAATCAATGATGAAGGACTTACTCCTCTACTCAGACTGATTCCCCATAACGACCGCAGTGATATCATGGCTGATCTGTTAGAAGCAAAAGGAATTCTTGTGGGAAGTCCTACGCTCCACAACGAGTTTCTACCTACAGTAGCCCCAATTGTGTCTGATCTAGAAACATTGAAGCCTGTCGGAAAGAAGGCTGCAGCTTTTGGATCCATTGGTTGGCGTGGTGGTGCAGCTGAAAAGATTCAGGAGTACATGAAGCGAGGCAAGATGGATGTCATCATGGAGCCGTTCACTGTTGCATGGGTCCCAACCAAGGAAGAACTCGAGAAGGCTCGGGAATACGGAAGAGAGTTTGCACGGAAGGTAAAGTAGAATCATACCATAGGTAAATAGCTAAATCTGGATGAAATCGCCGCAGTAAGTTCCTCCCATGTCCGTTCATCGCACGAGTATAATCGAGATCGTTGCAGGTAGTCCTTTACAAAATATTTGGGAAAAGCTGCCCCCCCAAAAATAAGCCATCCGAGAAAAATCATCCAGAGAAATGCTGAGGATGAAATCCAAGTACCAATTCCAGCAAGAGCTAGTCCAATTGTTTCAGGTAGATTCCATAGAAGATTGGTGCTCGTACTCCATACCCTGATATCCTGGGGAAACAACACATAACGCTTAGTTGAATTGAGAATTACTGCGGGGTTGACGTTGTTTTTCTCTCTCACAGTTACCAATCCCGCAACTATCACGTGGTCACCAATCTCAACAGCAGGTTTACGTTTGGGATGGAATTCTACGAATTTAGTGTCACTTTCAGTTCGGACTGTCATTCCACGAGTCAAACGTTCAGGGTCAACATACCATATCGTATCAAAATCTTCCACTGTTCCCTCAAAACTTCGGTTAGCTTCGTAGATATTGCAGAACTCGTGAAATCTCTTGAGCAATGCTGAATCTCCCATCTCCACTCATATCTATCTTGATTTTATAAACAGATAAGATTGACTACTTCCTTCTCCACACCTCTACGAATAGCAATTGAATTCCTGCATTCAAGTAGCGGTGCTCTTTATTTTGATAGTAAGAACAATTAATTAGTGGTTTACTAATTTCATTTCCTCATTGGTTAGGTTAGAGTAAGTATTGAAGGGAGAAAGCCATGTCTAAATCTGTAGAACTACAAGGTTTTGATACTGAATTAGAACGATTAAGAGAACACTGGGACACCCCTGGTATTGCATGTGTAGCGCTGAAGGATAATGACATTATCTATTCGCATGCAGTTGGACTTCGGGATATTGCAAAGAATCTACCCATGACGCCCCAGACCATCCAACCAATAGGGTCATGCTCAAAATCTTTTACATCAACCGCAGTTGCATTACTGGTCGAAGATGGGAAATTAGAATGGGACACACCTGTCCGTAAGATGTTCCCAAAGTTTGAGATGAAGGATTCAATAGCATCCACAAAGACGACTTTGGTCGATATGTTGTCTCATCGGACTGGGCTTCCACGACATGATATCGTCTGGTTTAATGACCAGTTCACCTATGACCAAATCTTCGAATTTCTTCCACATCTCGATCTCAGTAGAGATTTCCGCACGACCTTTCAATATTGCAATCTCATGTATATCGCCGCCGCAGCTCTTGTTGAAGAGATCTCTGGGATGGATTATAGGGAGTTCTTGAAGAAGCGTCTTTTCAAACCTCTCAGTCTTTCTATGGTATCAACGCTCCCTGAGTTGCTGAAAAGCAAGAACCATACAAAGGGCTATCATGAGATGAAAGGTATACGTACTGAGGTCAACTATGATGCTATCTCAGAAGCAGAATGTATTGCCTCAACTGGTGCAGGAAGCCTTAGCGCTGGTACTGCAGATTTAGCTAAGTGGTTACGTTTCCATCTAAACAAGGGTGAGGTTGATGGAAAGCAGCTAATCTCTCCAGAGAATCTGAAACGTACGCATACCCCTGTCATTTTCGGTGGTTATTCCGCTATAGATCAGGTGATTCCGGGGCAGAAATGGATAAAACAGGGTGCCTATGCCTTAGGATGGCAGACAGATGTGTATCGAGGTTTCAGTCGAATATTGCATGGAGGTAACACTGAAGGTTCTTCAACTCAGCTCTATTTCATCCCTGATGAAGGAATAGGTGTGGGCGTCATGGTAAATGAGTATGGAACCCCACTCACAGGGGTTATAGCGAAAACAGTTCTAGATCGACTTCTCAAATTGGACCCGGTTGATTGGTCATCTTACTTCAAACCACGATTCGATGCAATGAAGAAATCCTTGCTAGAGGCCACAGAGAAACAGGAAGAACTGAAAGTTTCTAAAACAAAACCAAGTCATCCATTGACCGACTACGAGGGGAAATACCACCATCCCGGGTATGGGGACTTTACAATTTTCCTTGAAGGAGAAAAACTACGAATTAAATATGGAACACAGATGTTTCCCATGGTTCACTTTCACTATGATACTTTTCAGATAGACTTTGAGAGATACGACTCTAGAGACCTGCTAACATTCAATACAGATGCAAATGGTGATATTGACTCATTTACTGTGCGCCTAGAAATTCAGGTTCCGCTCATCAAGTTCACTCGCCTCCCTGATGAATATATGTCTGACCCCAAGTGGCTCAGTAGATTAGCAGGAAAATACGAGTATTATGGAAGAACAGTAGAGATGGTCATCAAGGATGTGAATAAGCTATTTCTAATGATAAAAGGAGCGTCTTCTTTGGAACTGGTCCCCATTCGAGGGATGAGATTTCGATCAAAAGTATCTTCGAGTACTATGTTCACATTTCAAGAAGATGAGCAGGGTGAGATATCCGGCTTTCTATCAACCGAACTTGGATATACTGTTCCCGGTATAAGAATCAAGGAATGAGTCTTTTCAAGGTCTCAATAGTCTGCTATTATCCCTCAGAAAAACATAGAATCACCTGCAATCGCTAGACCACAGGTAATTCCGATAGTTATTCGTGTTACACATGCTATTTTTTGATCCAGTACACAATAACCAGCACGAGAATGACTACTCCTGCTCCGATGGCAATCAGCTCTAGTGGTATTGGTGCCGCAGTTGTAGTAGTAGTCGTTGTTGTAGTAGTCGTGACATCTATTGTATCGCTGACCACGATATTATCAAACATAGCTCCTGCTGCATTGAAAGCGGCTAATTCCAAATAAGTAGAAGAAGTCACATCATTACTAACAAAGTCCCATACAATTGTGTCATTGACGAAGACTTGGAATCTACCTACATCAGTTCTTGTTATATCGATATGATGCCAACCCAAGACTCCAGTTGTAGGGATGTAGGGTGACTCGAACACAACCATATCGTCACCACGTAACTCCCAGATTGTGAAATGATTCTCTCCAGTATATGCATGGATAGTTATAGACAAAGTTTCATACTCTAAGGGACGGGACCCGTTCGACATGAAGACCATACCCACATCTGCACTTAGCTTGTCCGGTACAAACATATCAAAACTCCACGTACCAACGCTTGTTGTACTGTCATGCCTTGCAAAGTTGATATCATCATCCAATGCGGTCAGCTGACCTCCTTCTGCCGAGAAATTACCATCAATGGGAAGTCCATTCGTGATATTCTCAAAACCAAAGGTTGTCCATCCATCAAGATTCTCATCATCGAAATTGTCTGACCAAACTTCGGCTGCGTCTACAGTAGTTGGAAAGACAGAGAGGCATAGTATGATAGCTATCAGTATTGCGATCAGATTCAATCTCCTGATTCTCATT
>SDNZ01000046.1 GCA_004524565.1 Candidatus Thorarchaeota archaeon | reverse complement strand
GGGATCCATTTGGTATCTACTTACCATCTGCCACACCAGTTGGTATGGAGTCAAGCAGTATCTTCTTCGGTTCTGTCGAACGTGGTGACTCAGTTACTGTGAATCTTAGCGTTTGGGACTATACTCAGACTGCAGTAGATACTACACCATTCACTACTGTCGATGCTGTAATGATGACAGAACAAGCTGTATTCAATTACAATTTGAATTCAAGCTTCTACAATGATACGAACTTCAATCCGTACATTGTACGTCCAACATCATTCGATCTATCCACTGTTATGGGTGGTGACTACGCAACTTTCCTAGCATCACACTATGCAACAATTGCAGTATCATTCCCCGCAGATGATATCGGTACAGTCGTACGATTGTTCGATTGGGATGACACTGATATGAATGGTGACTTGAACTACTGGAACTCTAATCCTTATGTCAAAGATGGAGACATCGTTGACCATGTTTCCAGAGCTACAGATCCATGTAACCTCCTCACCATGAGGATTGGTTCACCAACTGGAATATCTGCATTGTTCGATGATGGTTTTGCGGCACTTCAACTCGATGCTGCTACAGCAGGAGTCTATGTCAATCTAACCATCACACTATGGCAATTGGGTACTGACCCCGACATTACCATCACTGATGGTACTACCTATGTCGATGTACAGCTAGATGTGCCAATGGATGCTGAGTACGGTATCCACCAGGGACAGATCTTCTTCGAAGATAGTGGTTGGTATCACATGGTACCCTACTCATACATGGTTGATTTCGACATGACTGCAAGTTATGGAACAAATCAAGTCCTAGTTAATGGTAGTGCTGATGTAACCCATACTCCATACGACACTGCTAGAACAACAACCGCATTCATCGATGGTACAACCCGTACCGATGAGAGTGGTGGTATCGATGTGTTCCGTGTGAACATACCATACGATATCACTCTCAATGCATCAATTGTTGTCATTCGTGCAGAATGGGAGCGTGCTGGAACAGTTATCGACTTCCAGGTTCGTAATCTACTCAATGGAATTGAGGCACAAACCAGTGTCTTAGATCCAACATCGCCTACGAAGAACACAGTAATCTGGGACTACGATGATTTGGTAAATGGTACCTGGTGGTTCCTCGTCTACACACGTGCCTTCGACGGTGCAAGTGTTCCTGAGGACATCACGATTACCTTCCAGCTGTACAATGCTACAACATTTGCAGCTCCAACCTACGATAATAACTGGGTTTCACGTACAATGACAACTCCGACATTCTACAACCACTCAGATGTACTAGTTGGTGACCACGTAGAAATCGATAACAACTGGACACTTCCAGCTGTTGCAGGTATACCAGAGTATGTGATAGAAGAAACACAGATTGCTCTCTTGAGTGGTCTCTACGTTTCAATGACCGGTACTTACCCAGATCCCGCAGGTGTCGATGCTTGGCCAGTTCCATTTGACGGCGCAACTATCTACAACTGGGAAACTGTTGAAGGCATTACTGCAGGCGATAATGTTCGTGTTGCAATTGATGCTCAGGCTGCACAAGATCCAGCATTTGATGTCTGGGCTTGGGATGATGTTAACGATGACGGTATCGTCGATGAGGACACCGAACTCGGCGCAACATCATTGCTATCTGTGGACAGTTTCGGAAGCGGTGGTGCTGAAGCAGGTGCTTACACAGCTGCTGAATCAGGTGCTATCGCAATTCGTGTATACGCATTTGATTACGCGTTTGTTGCAGGAGCTCACTATGTGCTTACTGTAGACACTAGAGCTTCAGTAGACATATGGAGTGATGCAGATCCAGAGTACGCTTCATTCGATACATACGAGTTACGTCGTAACATTACTATGACTGTGCAGTTTTACTGCTACACAGATACCGATGTAATGTTCTTCGATGAACTCGGAACTGTTTCATTCATGAACTACTTTGCACCTGTTGTTACTGTGAATGCTCCAGCAGAGATCGGAACTGGTTCTAATATCTGGAACCTTACTTGGTCTAGCACAGACCAGAACGCTGACGATGTACCCTACTACTCTGTTTGGTTAAGCAGAGATGGTAATCCATACGTGTTGCTACAGCAAAACGTAACCGCAGCGAACTTCACATGGGACTCAACCTCCTGGCTTGAGGGAGACTACATGGTAAGAATTCGCGCTTACAGCTGTGACTTCACTAACTTTACCACCTTGGGTTACACTGACGGCATTATCTGCGATGTTGGAGATCCACCAACTGGCTACTGGCCTGGTGACTTCAGCGACGGATTCTCCGTCTCATTCGCAGCAGGTGATGTACCACCTCCGACTCCGACTACTACAACTACTCCACCTGTAACTACAACAACAACAACAACTCCACCACCAACAACAACTCCACCACCAGTGTATCTTGATCCACTGTTGATTGGACTACTTGGCGGTATTGGCGTCGGTGTTGTGGTTCTGCTCATACTCTTCCTTGTCAGGAAGAAGTAGTGGAAATAGTGTCGAAGCTATAGTTTAAAGGAAAATGGGGGCTTCGGCCCTCATCCCCCTTCTTTTTTTCAGGTTCTTGGAATATTCTCTTGAGCAAACTAAGAATGATTTAGTACTCTACTTAAGCGAGAGAATTGATATTGGTACGTTATGATTAGGTCAAAACGCCTCTTCTATAACGACCTCTGCAATTGGTTTGCGCGGCCGAGCTTTCGGTAGTGCTCCTTCTAAACGACCAATAGGGATAATTGAAACTGGTCTCATGCCCTCTGGAACATTCAGAATCTTTGCAACTTCATCTTCGTTGAAGGCTCCAATCCAACAGGTGGCATATTCAAGGGCAAGCGCAGCTAAAAGGATGTTCTGAGTCAAGGCTGCTGTATCTTGGAGTGCATAAAGCTCTGCACCTCGCTCCCCATATCTCTCAGCTGATTCGTATGGTACCGCAACAACAACAAGAACAACTGAAGCACCTGCTAGAAACGTCTGTCCGTATGCAGCACTTGCTATTTGTTCCATTTTTCCTCGGTCCCTCACGATGACGATGCGCCATGGTTGCCTATTTCCAGCACTAGGTGCACTGAATCCTGTCTTCAAGATCTCTTGCAAGTCATTATCAAGAATCTGGCTTTGAGAATACCTTCTCACAGATCTTCGACTCTGGATTATTTTCAGTAGATCTTCTTTCATTCAAACACCTCAGGATTGACTAGATTTGGCGGTCGTTCTCCATTCAGCACTGCGATAAGATTTTCTGCACACATTTTTGCCATTATAGCTCTGGTCTTGGTACTCGCACTACCAATGTGAGGTGCTAGGACCAAGTTAGGCAATTTCAAGAGTGGACTGTTCTTTTGTAGTGGTTCTTGTTTGAATACATCAAGTCCTGCAGCCCCGAGATGTCCCGATTCAAGAGCTTTGAATAGAGCTTCTTCATCGATAACTGCTCCTCTTGATGTGTTTACGATGATAGACCCGTGTTTCATGAGATTGAACTCCTCTTCTCCAAGTAGATGATGCGTTTCTGAAGACAAGGGAATATGCAGTGTTATGATATCTGATTCCTTAAGCAGATTGTGCAGATCTACTCTGGTGCCTTTTCCTGAGGAATCAATTTCTTTTGTATATTCATTTACACTTCTCGTTTGGTAGAGTACCTTCATGTTGAAACCGAAAGCCCTTCTTGCAACAGCGCTTCCGATTCTTCCCATTCCGATGATTCCGAGTGTTGCACCGTAAATATCTGAGCCCAGTAACAGTTTCGGTCCCCATGCAACATTCCATTTTCCCTCTCGGACATACCTATCCGCCTCAACTATTCGTCGAGCTGCTGCCATGATTAGTGTCCAAGCTAGATCTGCGGTCGTTTCAGTTAAAACGCCTGGTGTGTTCGTAACTGCAATCTTTCTATCAGTGGCTAATGACACATCTATATTATCATAGCCAACAGCATATTGCGCGATTACTTTTAGCTTGGGGAGTTTAGAAATAACATCACTATCAATGGAGTCCGATAGAAGAGTTACAAGACCCTCGCAATCCTTCGCATTCTGAACAATTTCATCCACTGATGGAGGACTATCTGAAGGCCATACAGTTGTATCAAACCTCTCAGCAATCATTCTCAGCCCTTCATCAGGTATCTTTCTAGTTACAAAGACGCGTTGTTTCAATAGCTACACCTATTCGATTACCAAATTGATAATGATTTTCAACCTCTTGAATTCTACTACCTAGGACACATGAAATGCAGACATAAGTATGTTCTATGCTCTGAAATGATCTCCTCGGTTCTAAATACTAGCACTATAGTTCAATTGATTTTGACCGTGTCATTGTTCTGCATCCAGAAATTCGGTAATCCCATCATCAATTGCATACTTTCATTGGACAATTTTACACAGCTAGTTGTTTGTACTTTATCAAATACGAGTATTTACTCAAATATGTTCATTCATGCTGTGACCTTATGTCTTATATTAGCTTCCGTGTAATTAATAACAAGGGAAAGAAAGACCCTAACATCGGCAGGGATGGTATTTAGTAAGATGTCTATAGAATTACCTCGTAGTGCAATCATCGTTTTAGATAGATTGACCTCAGAAGGACCATTGACACCGAAGGCCATTTCTAATAGAGTAGATCTTGCCCCACGAACGGTAAGTTTTGCCTTGAGAAAACTCATGGGCCAACAGTTATGCAAAAAGATACCAAATCTCAGTGATATGCGTCAACCTCTTTATGCTGCTGATTTGGAAAGAGCGAAAGCTCTTAGAACGAGATTTGAACATGTCTTCCGGCAAGTTCTTGTTTAATCTATTTAATCCTTCAAGTCAAGCTCGAGATTACTAGGATGATCTACGAGCACATTCATTTTTAGTTCACAAAATTATAGGCAGTCTAGAACAACTACGTTAATATCTTCGTATTTCTGCTTTGGATATAGATGAATAGAGATGGCTCATGAAGGACTTGTTGTTTTCTTGATTTTTCTTGGAGGTCTCCTCCTATTAGCTTTCTATCTAGGCCCTAATAAAGAAGTCCGGGCAGTGAAACGGACTGAGGGAAAGGTCATGCTCCTTCCATCTGCAGTAATTTTGTTCGTTCTAGCAATAATTATCTTCAGTGGAATCATTGGCTAGAATTCTGGGTAGGTGATATTCACTAATCTGCAGAATGTTGCCAGAGATACAATATCTGCAGTTGTTCCTGGATTCAACAGGTTTCCTTCTTCTCGTAGGATTCTATCAAAATTGATGATCAGATTCTCTGAACCATTCTCTACTGACCATTTATCCATCGTTGCTTTAGCTAGTGATTGAATCTCATCAGCTCTTTCTCTACCTGCTTTCTTCACAATAAGTCCGTCAGGTCTCTGAGCTAATAACCAGACGAAGGTGCGAACAATTCCTTCTTCAAGATCTTCCAACTTCGTCGTTACGTTCGTCAAATATGGGAGTACCTCTCTAAGAGTTCTCTGGAAACCATTAGACCACTCATTGCTGATTTCATCTACTTGTGATGACATCTGAAACAAATCGGAAAGAGTGACTTTATCCTCAATAAGATGCTCAACAGCTTTTGGATTATCAAAATCATAACGCCTATGGAGGTTCGACCATGCAGGGTCTTCTTTTATCATTCTTCCTCCAGGTCGAGTAAGTTGAAATGCTTTATACAAATTAGTTGCATCTTTTACGGTGGATTGCTCTGTGATTTTCTGAATATATTCATGAATACGGTGAATTGAAAATTTGGATTCATCAGTAAGACTTGCAGTCATCGCAACGGTAAGTGGAACATAGAGAAGAATCGAGCCGAGTATCGTATTTCTATGATTCAAACCAGTAAGTGAATCCTTCACACAGATGTGAATCAACTCTCCTAGACCTATTTCTGAAGGCTCTAGGTTTCCTTTTGCTAATGCAACTCCCCGGGTTGCACTCTCATGTAATCCTCTGGAAAGAAGCGATGCACTAGTTAGAAAATTACGATAATCCATATCGGAGAAACGTGCGATTCTGTTCACGTTTCCTGGTTTAGGAGAGCTAGCTTCTAGAAGTAGTGATAGCTGTCCTAGCCCTACAACTGTCCAAACTATATCGCTCATTATATTTCCGTTATAAATCGCACCGTTTAAGGAGTATGGTCAACCAACGGAAAAAGTGTAAATAGCTGATTATCTGGAAGATATGATGAATATACTATGAGTCTACCTGCCCGAATTTCATTTTCGCAAATCGGAATCTTCGTATCAATTATCGTGTATCTTGTTGTTCGAGGATTTTTTGTCCTCATCAATATTGGAGGACCTTTTTGGACGCAGCTAGGAGGTTACCTGAGTGTTGCATTTCCCTTGGCTCCAGTAATTATTCTAGGATTTACAGCCTGTGTAATATCATACGCATTTTCATATCTGGGCTTATGGATGATGGACAACAACTTGTTCTTACTTGGAGAAATTACAATTTTTCTATCAGTGATTGTAATTCCGGGAGCATTGGCAGTGTACTCTTGGTTTGGCTTCACTGTTGTTTAGAAATCAGTAATTAATGGAAGAATCTCAGTTGCCCTACCTCTGAGCACTATATCTCCTACATTATCCTTGTTGATTCCTTCAAGATTTATCAGGATTATTTTTGCTCCTGCATTCTTGGCAAGTTGTGGGAGAAATGCGGCAGGATAAATTGTTAGACTTGTTCCGATAACTATCATCAGATCTATATTTCGGCAGAGTGCTACAGCTTGTGCCATTGGCTCTTGAGGTAACGGTTCACCAAAAAGAATTGCCTCTGACTTTAGTATTCCCCCGCATTTTTCGCATTTTGGAGGAATATCGCCTTGTGCTACACTCTCATGGACAGTTTTCCCAAAATATTCTTCATTACATTCGATGCAGTGTGCACGAAGATAATTACCGTGTAATTCAATGACCTTTTTGTTGCCTGCTGTCTGGTGCAGATTATCGATATTCTGAGTAATGACTCCTACTAATTTACCACGTTCTTCTAATTTTGCTAAGGCTAAGTGTGCATTATTGGGTTTGGCCTTCACAATGGTTTCTGCTAATTCTTTACCCATTGTCCAGAACTTGGTTGGGTCTCTCATGAAACTTTCACGAGTTGCATATTCCAATGGATCAAATCTCTTCCAGAGTCCACCCTCTGACCTAAAATCTGGAATACCTGAATCGACACTGATACCCGCGCCAGTGAATGCAGAAATCTTACCTGCTTTCGCAACCAATTCCTTTGCTTTTTGGATATCCGCTTCAAGAGTCATATTGATTTCCACCGTACAGTTCCTCTTGAAGATGTTTTCTATTTTAGACTAT
This sequence comes from Candidatus Thorarchaeota archaeon, assembly GCA_004524565.1. Classification (GTDB taxonomy): domain Archaea; phylum Asgardarchaeota; class Thorarchaeia; order Thorarchaeales; family Thorarchaeaceae; genus SMTZ1-45. The sequence goes on along the minus strand of SDNZ01000046.1, from coordinate 12,170 downwards.
TTTCATCTCTCGCTTTCCTCTGTCGAAAAGTTTTTTATTAGATAAATCAGGTTTCGCGGGAGTCACCAAGGGGAACTGTAGTCAAGGAGTCAGTCCCCGCACGACATACCTGTCGGTTTCCTTTCTGTACATCCCTGCTAGTCAATGCACAAGTAAGTAGGTAGAGTGAACGCACAATGCAAGAAGAACATAACAACACTCAGAAGAATGATAATGACGTATCTGACGAAGTTGTTTTTGACACTGAAGAGGATGTCGAAGAAACCCCTCTGAATCCTTTAGCTGCAGAACTTGCTGAAGAACGTGAAAAATCAGCTGATTTACTCGATCGCCTTCAACGATTGCAAGCTGAATTCGACAACTATCGAAAACGCATGGATAATCATATGTTGGAATCTCGTAAATTTGCGAGTGAAGAAATACTTCTGAAATTCCTAGATATCTATGACAACTTTTTGCGTGCATTGGAAATGGATTTTGAAGCTGACCCTGCTACTGCGAAAAAAGGGATAGAAGCCATCCAGCAACAATTCGATAAGACCCTAGTCTTAGAAGGAGTTCGTCCTATCGAATCCGTTGGTAAGGTCTTCGATCCTTATTATCAACATGCAGTCAATAGAATCAATGATCCTGACAAACCTGATGGTATTATTTTAGTAGAATACCAGCGTGGTTATATGCTTAAGGAAAAAGTTCTGCGTCCAGCAGTTGTGAGTGTTAATCATCATGAATCTCCACCTACCAATGCGGAAGATGATGATAAGAGTGAAACCAAATCAGATGAAAATGGTGAATAATGATGAGTAAGATTGTAGGTATTGACTTAGGTACAACAAACAGCGGTATCGCCTATATGGAAGGAGGTAAACCGACTATAATACCAAACGCTGAGGGAAAACGTCTAACCCCCTCAGTTGTGGGAATTACACCGAAAGGTGAGGTAATTGTGGGTGAGCTTGCTAAACGACAAGCTGTATCCATGCCTGAGCGTACTGTTCGTTCTATCAAACGAAAGATGGGCCAGGACTACAAGGTAAAGATTGGCGATAAAGAATACACTCCACAAGAAATCTCAGCTATGATTCTTACAAAAATGAAAAAGGATGCTGAGGCATATCTTGGTGAGTCTATTACAAAAGCGGTCATTACAGTACCTGCATATTTCAATGATAGTCAGAGACAGGCTACTAGAGATGCAGGCAGAATTGCAGGATTTGAAGTCGAGCGAATTGTAAATGAACCAACAGCTTCAGCATTGGCATATGGACTTGACAAAAGTAAGGAGGTCAAAGTCCTTGTTTATGACCTTGGTGGTGGTACCTTTGATGTGTCAATTCTCGATATTGGAGAATCCGATGGTGAGGTTGTGTATCAGGTACTTTCAACAAGTGGAAATACACAACTTGGCGGAGATGATTGGGACAAACGAGTAATTGATTGGATGGTTGGAGAATTCAAGAATCAAACTGGTGTTGATATTACAAGTGACCTCTCAGCAATGCAGAGAATTCGTGATGCTGCTGAACAGGCAAAGATCGAACTTTCAACAGTTATGCAGACCAACATCAATCTTCCATACATCACTGCTGATGCTAGCGGCCCGAAACACCTGAATTTAGACCTACCTCGTTCTAGCTTTGAACGAATGACAGATGATCTTGTCGAAGCTACTGTCGGACCAATTCGCCAGGCACTGTCTGATGCTAAACTGGAAGCTGAACAGATTAACAAGATTCTACTTGTTGGCGGAGCCACACGAATGCCCATGATTCAGAGGATTATTCGTGACCTTTTTGGAAAAGAAGGTGATAAGAGTATAAATCCTGACGAATGTGTTGCACTAGGTGCAGCAGCTCAGGCTGGCGTTTTGTCAGGTGATGTAAAAGATATTCTGCTGTTAGATGTTACACCTCTTACCCTAAGTATTGAAACACTCGGTGGTATCGCTACTCCTCTCATTGAACGGAATACCACTGTACCAACGAGAAAGAGTAAGATTTTCACCACTGCTGCGGATAACCAACCAGCCGTGGAAATTCATGTTGTTCAGGGAGAAAGAAAACTAGCAACAGATAATATGACACTAGGGAAATTCCAATTAGTTGGTATCCCCCCGGCTCCACGAAATACTCCTCAAATTGAAGTGACTTTTGATATTGACGCCAACGGAATAGTCAATGTAAAAGCAAAGGACCTTGCAACTGGAAACGAGCAGTCTATTACTATAACTGCTAGCACAAATCTCGAAGATGCAGATGTTGATCGGATGGTTAAAGACGCTGAGAAATATGCTGAAGAAGACGCAAAACGTTTAGCTCGTGTTGAAACAAGAAATAAAGCTGATCAAATGATATATGCTGGCCAGAAGCTTATCAAAGACCTCGGCGACAAAGTACCTGCTGATTTGAAGAAAGAACTTGAATCTAAATCTGCAGAAGTCCAAGTAGCACTTGAAAATGAAGATTACGAGAAGATGAAATCTGGGGCTACTGAGATTGAACAAATAATCCATAAGATATCTGAGAAAGCGTATAGTCAACAAGGCCCAGGGGGACCTGGAGGTCCTGGTGGATTTGATCCGTCTAGCATGGGCGGAATGGGTCCTCAACCAGGAGCTGGTCCCACGCAAGGCACAACATCTGAAGAAGATGTCGTAGATGTGGATTTTGAGGATTTGGAGTAGACTCAAACTAAGTGGTGAATTTCTTGGCAGAGGATGACTATTACGACATACTTGGTGTTGAAAAATCAGCAACACAAGAAGAAATCAAGAAGGCATATAGGACTCTAGCCAAGAAATATCATCCTGATCGAAATCCCGATGCTGCAGCAGGAGAAAGACTGAAAGAAATCAATGCTGCATATGATGTTCTTGGGGACCCTGAAAAACGGGCTAACTATGATCGGTACGGTACTGCTGATGCTCAAGGAATCGATATGGGTGGATTCCAGGATTTCATAAGTTCTTTCTTTGGAGGAGGTGGCGGTTTCGGTGGATTTGGTGGCGGATTTGGTAGACGCGGACGAGCTGGTCCACCAGCTGGTCAAACGCTACGATTGACCATCAATCTCACATTTGATGAAGCCTTCTTTGGTGCTGATAAGGAAATTGCATTCAATCGCAAAGTGCATTGTGAAGAATGCAAAGGCTCAGGTGCGGCTGCAGGTAGTTCACCTGTCACTTGTCCAACCTGTAGAGGTCAAGGTCAAGTTGCCCGTTCAATGGGATTTCTGAGTGTTGCTCAGACATGTCCTACTTGTCAAGGAACTGGTGAGCGAATAGATAATCCCTGTAAATCTTGTAGAGGCTCGGGTCTCCAGAATGAACGGAGAGAGATAACAATACCAATTCCTCCTGGTGTTGAAGATGGTCAAGGAATCCGTATTCAACAAGGCGGAAATGCTGGGTCTCGTCGCGGACCACATGGTGACCTCATTGTGATGTTCGAAGTAGAACCTCATGAAATGTTTGTACGACGCGGTCTCCATGTCTATATGGAGTATGACATCCCGTTTCCACTGGCTGTTACAGGTGGTGAAATAGAAGTTCCCACAATGCGAGGCTTAAGTAAGATGAAGGTCTCAAAGGAAACTGAAGGTGGAACCCTATTCAGAATGAAAGGAAAAGGTGTACATACTGCTGATGGAAGAAAGGGTGACCAACTTGTTCGTGTGAAGATTCAGATTCCAAAGAAACTCACGAAAGAGCAGAAAGAATACTTGGACAAGTACTCTGATGTGTTCACCTAGAAATTCATTGGTTTGCATATACACGCACGCATTCTTAGTTTTGGAAATGCATGAGTATTTGCGGGTTGAACAATCCATGCAGTGTCTGTGCCTCTCCCAGTCCCCGCAATGCAAATCACATCAGTATCCACAGGGACTAATCCTGCATCAGCTGCCATCATGGCTATTTCCGCACAGACTTTTGTTCCCTGTCCAAATGTTCGATATGCAACAGCAATGATTTCTGTTGCTTGCCAAGTACCTAGTTCTCTACGAATACCTCGTGGAACTCCTGCAAATGCATGAGTCGCTGTAAGTAGATATGCTCCTTCTCTGACTATATCCTCTCGATGCTCTTCTTTAAGCTCGTTCTCATTTGGTTCTGCAAATCCAGTCTGATGTGAGACCACTACCACCTTCTTCTCCTTGAAAGCACGTGCAACTGCAACACCAGTCGCTCCTTCAGTGGTTGCTACAACGATATGTTTGATTTCTGGATTATTGTTCAGAAATTTTTTGACAAGCGAAATTACTTGACCCGTCACATCTTGTGATGCTTCTTCAAAATAGAATGTTTCAACTTTCATAACCAGGATTCACCTGTTTGTTTGGCTCTCACAAACCACTCTATGACTGCGAATGCCATAAGAACGATAACGGCAAAATAGAAATCAACTGCTCCTTCTGTGATTATGGATACAATCCAAGCTGCAAGGATTGCTACAATAAAAGCAGCTACGAGTCGTATTAGATAGTATTGGAATCTATCATCATGCTTCTCTGTATCTTCACTTTTTACCTGTTCCTTTCCATATTCTTCTGCAATTTCCTCTGGAGTTCCAAGTTCATTAAGGATCTCCTGAACGAGTATAGCAGAACTCTCAGAGGGTCGAATCTGTTGCTTATGTGCGAGACCTTCATAGATGTGAGCTTTAAGGTCTCCAAGCAGATCTTCGGTTTCAAAATTATCTGGTAGCAGACGTGCAGTCCTTTTAATGTAGTCAGTAATTATTCGTTCGATCTCTTTATCACTCACTCTTCAGTGCCTCCAATTTTTCAAAAATATCTCCTACAAGAACTGTGAGTTGTCGATATACTCTATCGCCTTCTCCTGTCAATACGTAGACCTTTCGGCTGGGGCCAGACTCTGACTTCTCATCATGAACATTGATCAGTCTTTCTTTCTTTAAGCGATGGAGTATTGGATAGAGTGTTCCTTCTTTTACTTGAAGCAGACCATCTGTTCTCTCTTCTAGTTCCTTCGCAATACCATATCCGTGAATTCCAGTCTCATTACGTTTCACGATTGCAAGGACCGCATACTGAAGAACACCTCTTCTAATCTCAATACGCCATGTGTCTTCAAAGCTCGGTCCTTTTTGCAATTTAAAATCCTCTCAGGTATTCGAAATCTGGATTTACTTGGTTGTCCTTAAGGTTGTCTGTTTCAGACAGTATCTATATCATGACGTCTACGATGGACAAGTGCTTTGAACTCCAATCTGAGTGTTGAACTATATTGTTTGGGTTCCTCAATTAGAAGATAGAAGAATGCTGCGATAAATCTCAATATTCCACTTACGATGAGCATTATGAATACAGAGAGATACTCACTTCCAAGGGTAATGAGAATCAGTTGTCCAAATATCCCTGCTAAGAATGATCCCAACGTGTACACGATTCCTGTAAATGTATTGAACACTGCGATATGAGATCCTCGTTCATCCTCCGGCGCAACATCGTAGATATACGCGGTTATTGCGTTCATAGACGCTGCTGTTGTAAATCCTGCTATGAAATTTGCCAGATATACCATCCACATTTCCCAGGCAAATGCGTATGTAATTGGCACTACAAACAATAACATTCTACCCAAAAGTATCAACGGTTTTCTTCCAACTCGATCGCTAAGCCTACCAAATGGTATTGTGAATATGATTGTTGATAATGTCATTACAGCTGACGCAATTGCTATTTCTAAGAGTGTGGCACCTAACCAGTCTCGTTGCACTACAATAAAGAATGGCCATGCCATTGACATGGAAAAAGAGAAGAAGACTGCAACAAAGCTAAATTTTCGAAAGTCGCTGGGTTGGGAGAGAAGCCGATGCATTGGAGGAAACTTACGGGGTTTATCATCAGTTCGTGATTTTTCTTTGATAGTGAGAGAAAGTAATGATGAAACTATTCCAAATATTGCTGTGAGTAAGAATGGTAAATAGAAATCTTCTCTCCAAGGTTCTCCATTCCACGGTAAAAGACTTGGCAATACAGCAAGAGCTCCTGAAGCAAGGGTTGCCACGAAAGATGAGATATTGGTTATTAGACCTAATTTTCCGAGTTCATCTCCTCGATTCTTTTCACCCATAAGCCCTCCCATGAGAGATAACCATGTTGGGATTTGAATACTGAAGAGAATTGATTGAATTACATAAAGTATAATCAGATCTATGGGTGTTGCTGCCCAAAGGAATAGATAGACAAAAATCAGTCCCATCATTGTGCCAAAGGCAACAAAAGCTCTGGTGTGTCCTACTTTATCTGATGCCCCGCCCCATATTGGTTGCAGAACTGTAGGTGCTACATTTCCAACACTCCTGAAAGCGCCTAACTCTGCAAAATTCTTGACCCCATACAAATAGTTCTGCATATCTACAAGATACGTCTGTAAGAAAGGAGCATGAAGACCTAATGCAAATTGAGTGAGTGCCCCGACAACGAATGCCTTTGCAGGTAGTTTTGGTTCGTTTGTATTTTCGGGGGATTCTTCTAGCAAATCTGCTGCACCTTGAAATTCTTGGGCTGCGAGTCGTACTATTAACTCTAATTCTAACAACCAAAATATTTGAATCTCTCAAACCGTCACTGTTATGTACACAAAGGTTAAGGAAAGATTAGGTTGTGAGAGCAAAACAATGCTCGATGAATCAGTATACCATGAACGGATGGATAAGATCCATCAGAAATTAAATGAGTCCGGTGCTGACTTTGCTCTATTGACACCTGCTCCAAATTTCCAATATTTAGCTGGTTATCAATATCAGATGCACGAACGACTTGTAGCATTATTTATTCGCCGCGGTGCTGAACCAACTATTGTCGTTCCTTCTTTTGAGGAATCTGATCACAAGAGAAAGACTTGGATAAAGGACTTCATTTCTTGGGGTGAAGAAGAAGATCCATATTCATTGATCGCAGATTCATTGGGATCTTCAAATAAGGAAGTTTCAGTTTTGCTTGATGACAACCTTCCTCTAGGTGTCTATTGGAAGCTTGAGAAGGCATTTAGTAGATTTAACAATGTACAATCTATTACACCAACAATCAATAAATTGCGGATTTCTAAATCCACGAGTGAAACCAGTCTGATGAAGAAGGCTGGGCATATTATAGATGATGCAGTAATGAAAGCATTCTCTGCAGCACGAATCGGAATGACTGAATTAGAAGTGAAACAGATTGTTGAGAATGAAATAATCCGCCAAGGCGCAACACCTACGTTTGCTGCAATCCAATTTGGTGAGAATAGTGCATTACCTCACGCAGGACCAAGCACTCGAGAATTGAAACGAGATGACGTTGTTCTAATGGATTGCGGATGCGCTGTAGATGGTTACAATACCGACATGACCCGCGTAGGAGTAGCTGGAAATCCCACGGAAGAAGTTACGCGTGTTTATTCTATTGTTCTCAGAGCAGAAGAATCTGCAATAGAAAAGATATCCATGGGTATGAATTGTGGAACTGCTGATGGCATCGCGAGACGTATCATTGAAGATGAAGGCTATGGCGATAATTTCACCCATCGTTTAGGTCATGGTATTGGACTCGAAGTTCACGAAGATCCATATCTTGTCCGTGGTAGTACTGAACTACTAGGTGAAGGTATGTGCCATAGTATTGAACCAGGTATATACTTGGAAGGCAAATTCGGAATTCGAATAGAAGATTTGGTTTGTGTCCATGAAGCTGGTCCCGAGATTCTAACCTTCTCTCCACGAGCCCTCATAATCATGGATGTTTAATCTTCAGTGTCTTCCGATTTAGTGGATTCTTCTTCATCTTCAGAGGACTTTGGCTTTGACATGATCTCATCCATCTTCTTTCTGTCTTCTTCAGAAAGATTCTTCATCGCTTCAGTTGATTGCCTGATCATTTGGGTCATAATAATCGAATAGACTGCTGGTAATGCTGTATAGGTACTGCCTCTCTCCTTGAAAGCTTGGTCAGCTAGGTCTCGCGCTTCTTGTAGTGCTTCTTTGCTAACCTCTCCTTGTCCCACTCCGGGACAATCTTTGCTACTCAAATAATATTTCTCACCGTTGTATTCGAGGGGGTACGCTCTGCATGATAGAGGTCTTGAGTATCTAATTTCACATCCATTTGCCTCTTCATTGAAAAATACACAGGCGGATTTTTCAGGGTCTGACTTGAGTGGCTTTCGCATCATCTCCAGAGAGATTAGATCTTTTTCAGATTCTGGCAGTTTCAAACTAACGCCTGGTAGGATATTCATTAGATACCCTTGAGTAGTCCATCTCGTTAGATCTCCAAGAGTTACATCTATAGTTGGTCTAATATGACATGCAATAGTTGTACACTGTTGTTCAAGGCATTTGAAATTATACTTGGATTTCTCTGACATATTACTCACCTTTAGTTAATCTAAACTGAGCCTATTCGTGGTGTCTATAACATTTTCGAAATAATCATTCTTACACATTCCGACAGGTTTTTGTACTGCTAGCAAAGCGACAAAGCAGACAAGGACCGTATCCCCTGCTACTTGGAGTATTCAAAATGGCTCAGGACCACTGGTACGACAACGATATCGAGCACGTAGTAAGACAATTAGACACTTCTCTTGAAGGTCTTTCTGAACTTGAGGCACAGTCCCGACTTGCAAAATATGGATCCAACGAGCTCACTGCGACCGGTGGAATATCTCCTCTCAGGATGTTCCTTCAACAATTTAGAGATCCCATGGTCATTATTCTAATCATTGCCATTGGGATCTCACTAGTTACGGAGATTCTCGAAGGAGAGGGACTGATCGATGCAATTGTAATCTTTTCTATTGTGATTTTTAATGCTATTTTTGGATTTGTTCAGGAATACAAATCTGAACAGGCTCTCGAAGCCCTAAAGCAGATGGCAGCTCCTAAAGCTCGAGTTATGAGAGATGGTCTCTGGAAGATCACCGAATCTCGAAATATTGTTCCTGGTGACCTAATTGGTTTGGATTCTGGAGATCTTGTTCCTGCAGATGCACGAGTTGTGTATGCTGTAGGATTTTCAGCTGACGAAGCACCGTTGACTGGTGAATCTATTGCTGTCAGAAAAATAACAAATCCAATTCATCTTCGTAACCCTGTGGTTGGGGATATGAAGAATTTAGTGTTCCAAGGTACAACAATCACCGCAGGTAAGGGTAATGCAATTGTAACTTCAACTGGAATGAGAACGCAGTTTGGCAAAATAGCTACATTGGTTCAAGAAAGTGACAAGGATATGACTCCTCTACAACTTGACTTGGATGACTTGGGTAAGAAACTTGGCGCATTGATTGTTGTTCTCTGTATCCTTGTGTTCGGAGCTGAAATTATCAAGAATGTATCAGATAGTGTAATGGAAGAATTACTTGCTGCTATTGCTCTTGCAGTTTCTGCCATTCCTGAAGGACTACCTGCAGTTGTAACAATCACACTTGCTATTGGAGTGCAACGGATGGTAGCTAGAAATGCAATTGTTCGTCGGTTACCATCGGTTGAAACTCTTGGAGCAACAACAGTAATCTGTTCTGATAAGACTGGTACTATTACAAAGAACGAGATGCCTGTAACAACATTGTTCACTAACGGAATGACTATATCAGTTAGCGGTGTAGGATACAAAAAGCGAGGGCAATTTACACGAGCGAGTGAGAAATTTGACCCACTATCTGATGTGCATGTTTCCAAGCTATTGGAAATCGGACAACTCTGCACAAATTCACTTCTTCAACCAGAACCTTCAGGAAAATCTGATTGGACTATAGTAGGGGACCCAACAGAGGGTGCCTTACTGGTTCTAGCAGAAAAAGCTGGTCTGGCCCATGAATCTACTTTGGCTAAATTCACTGAGATTACTGAAATCTCGTTCGATTCAGCAAGAAAACGTATGACATCAATCACCAGTGATAATGAAGGAAATATCATAGCTTTCTCTAAAGGTGCACCTGAGGTATTATTACCTCTCTGTACGCGGATCTTCGAGAATGGTCAAGTAATCCCTCTTACTGATGAAATGCGCGCATCAATTGTTGGGATAAATGCGGGGCTTGCTGAGAATGCTCTGCGTGTCCTCTCATTTGCATATCGTCCTCTTGATGAGGAAATTCCTGATTGGGAGCCTGAAAAAACAGAACGTGATCTCATATTTGTTGGTTTGATTGGAATGATGGATCCACCACGTAACGAAGTTTCTGATGCTATTAGAATCTGTAAAGTCGCTGGAATTCGACCTATCATGATCACAGGAGATCACAAACTTACTGCGCGTTCTATTGCTGTAGATGTAGGACTTATTGAAAGAGACGGTCATGTAATTAGTGGTGCTGAGATTGATGAAATGTCTGAGCAGGAATTTATGGATAGTGTTCGTATCTGTAATGTTTTTGCACGAGTAGCACCAGAACACAAGCTGCGAATCGTGAATGCACTAAAAGCTAGTCGTGAAGTTGTTGCCATGACCGGTGATGGCGTGAATGATGCTCCTGCCATAAAGGCTGCAGACGTTGGTATCTCGATGGGAATTCGGGGGTCAGACGTGACAAAAGAGGCATCAGATGTTATTCTAACCGATGATAACTTTGCAACGATAGTTTCAGCAGTTGAGAAGGGTCGAGAGATCTATTCGAACATCAGGAAGTTTGTACGATTTCTTTTGGCTGCGAACTTTGATGAAGTGTTTCTGATATTCACAATTATCATGCTTGGATTACCTTTACCAATCACTGCGATTCAGATTCTTTGGTTGAATCTAGCAACTGATGGTTTTCCAGCATTAGCACTTGGCGTTGATCCTCCCGAGGAAGGAGTCATGGATCGATCTCCCAGGAAACCAGGTGCAAAGATGATGGATAGAGGTATGGCAACCTTCATCATAACAGCTGGCTTCGTCGCATTCCTTGCATCTGTATCTGTCTTTTTGGTGATGATAACAATCTATGGAGGATGGATACCTGGAATTACTGGTGTGTATCTTGACATGACTGATGAAACACTCATTTCACCAATAACAGGGTTATATTGGACTAATGTGCTGAAACATGCTAGAACAGCTGTATTTGCCAGTGTTGTGTGTTTTGAGCTACTATTCGTTTGGAATTGTAGAGATGAATATCATCCAATATGGAGAACCACAATTAGAAAATCAACAGTTCTAATGGCTGCTGTTGCTCTTTCAGCTATACTCACTCTACTAACAATATACTTTGCACCATTGCAGGTAATTTTCGAAACTATGCCACTGAATCCAACTGATTGGGCGCTCATCATCATAACGTGCATACCTGCACTGTTGATTCCACCCCACATCATTTTTGGACATCATAAGGAGAAGAAGAGGAAGCTGGACTAAGTCGCTAGACGTTTTTCAAACCAATCCGCCATATCACTTAGTACCTGGGCACTTTCAGGTTCATCATGCAGCTGATGATAGAGTCCTTCGTAGAGTTTCCAGGTCTTATCTACAGACGACAATGTATCAAAGAACTCCTTGCTCTTTTTTGGGTTCACAAGCTTATCTTCTGCTGCTTGTTGAAGTAGTACTGGTAGTTTGATAGATACTGCTGAGTAAAAACCCTCTTCAGCCGCTTTAAGACCCTCTATTCCAAATCGTGTAGTGACCATTTCAAAACGTAACGGGTCGGTCTCCATTTGCTTGATGACTTTGGGATTTCGTGTGGCATCCTCATACTTTAGATCATTTGCTACATATCTCTTGATATTCAGAAGAGAAAAGAGATTTCCTACCAGCTTCTTTCCTAAACCAATATTCAGATTCTGAGCTACTCCAGGACAATGGAGAATTAGTCCATCAATCTCTAATGGATATTTTACAACATATCGAACTGTATTTATTCCGCCAAGAGAAGAACCGAAGAGGTAGGTTATGGTATTCAGGTATCGGTCCTTAGCTTGCATAATCAGGTTCTGTATGTCCTCCACATATTCATCAAAATTCATGACATGTCCTTTCAATCCTGAGTAATGACCAAAACCTCTCATATCCGGAATGAATACTGCCAGACCTCTTTCTGCGAAATATTTTCCAAGCTCTTTGAAATCACCTGCATGACTTCCTAAACCATGAAGAATGATGAGTAGAGCTCTTGGTTTATCATTGTCTGGACGGTAGACCGCTAGGAACATGTGAGTACCATCATAGCCGATATAATT
>SDNZ01000191.1 GCA_004524565.1 Candidatus Thorarchaeota archaeon | reverse complement strand
TACGGACTGAGTGAAGATTCGATATTCTTTAGATTTCTAACACCACTCGTAAGCCTTCAACGACGAACACTACAGGAGTTCTACTATGTTGATCAGGACTCAGACATCTCCCTTGTAGCGGTAATAGGAGATGAAAAAGAAGGTGAATGTGAAAAAATTGTTGGCGCAGGAAGATATCTATTGGAAAGAAGTACAAATCAGGCGGAATTTGCCCTCCTCGTAATTGACAAGTACCAGAACCGAGGCATTGGTACATTTCTCATGAATCAGATGATGCGAATTGCAAAGAGCAAAGGAGTTAACGCTTTCATCGCATATGTGCATCCAAAGAATGTCCCAATGATCAATTTCATTCATAGAACTGGAAAACTCATTGAGAGTAAATTAAGCATAGAGGATAACCAATATACCTTCATACTAAAACTATAGCTAGAGTTCAAGAGTTCGTCTATTGGAATCGATGAGTTGCGAAATTAATAGAAACCAATATTGTTTTATGATGGCTCTGCAATTTGTGAACGTTTAGAGGAGGATTCACGATGTCTGATCTACATCAAATTGGAATACTGAAAATAGGAGCTATTGGAGCTGCACCTCTGCTTGATTTACTACTTGACGAGCGTGCAGAGAGAAAGGATATTGCGATGTGCGTTGTAACAACTGGAGCGAGTATGGACCCCAAGCAGAGTGAAGAAGCAACGAAGGTATTAGCAGGAGCTAATCCCAGCTTGGTAATGATTGTGAGTCCCAATGCTTCACTTCCAGGACCTACAAAAGCAAGGGAAATTCTTCTTGGAAAGAAAATACCTATACTAACAATATCGGATGGGCCCTCAAAGAAAGCATTCTACAAAAAGAATGAAGAAGGAAAGAGTGAAAAATCAGTTCCAGCAGGGAGCGGTTTCATTATACTACCTATGGACCCAATGATTGGAGCTAGAAAGGAATTCCTTGACCCGACCGAGATGGCTATCTTTAATGCGGAACTGATCAAGGTGCTCTCTTGTACTGGAGTGTTGAGACTACTTCAATCTGAAATAGACAAGCTTATAGAGAGTGTAAAAGCAGGCAAAGAACTGAAGCTTCCCACAATCAATGCAAAGATTGAGGATGTATTAGAGCATGCAGGCTTTGCAAATCCCTATGCTTATTCAAAAGCTTATGCGGCACTTAAAATGTCTGAAACTGTTGCAGACATCACTTCAACTGCATGTTTCAAGGAGAGTGACCCTGCAGTGTATGTACCTGCAGTTGCAGCAGCTCATGAACTTCTTAGAGCCGCTGCAAGACTTGCTGATGAAGCTCGAGAGATAGAGAAGCAAAGTGATACTGTTCTCCGAACACCTCATGGTTCATCCGGTAAAGTCCAGAAGAAAACAAAGCTCAATGAAAAACCAACTTAGACACAGCAACAAGTTCCTATTGTGCTTCAGCATAAGAGAGGTTAGAATGCATGTGTTTCGAGGTAGTTCTAGTCTCTCTTATCTTTGTGTCGAGGAAGTGTCCCCGTAAGAGGTCCAGAACCTTCAAGCATACCGGATCCTTGAATTGTTCCAACACGAGCCCCATGATGTGTTTCTTCTGCAAGCCTTGTAGCTGCCAGAGGAGTATCATCTTTACTTGGAGTCTGTGAACCTCTACGGTTTTTCGTGTTTGGTGTAAAATAAAAGATAAGAACCGCTAGAAGAACTACTCCACCCATTCCAATCAGTAACCAACTCAATGTGATTCACCCGTATATAACTACAGCTTGTGGGGTTATAAGGGTGCACAATCAGATAGACAACATCCAGAGCAACAGATTGATGTTCATCCAAGAAATAGTATCTCAATGAGAGAAATGAAAGAATCAAATCCCCGCATTAGGCTGTACGAGAAACAGGGAGAAACCTCCATCTACATTGATGCAGAGATTGACAAAGAAGGCAATCTCATTGTATCAGGACAAGATCTAGGAAAAGCACCTGAGGAGTTCTGGGGAGACTCTGACTATGAGTATATGGTCTTTGTAAAGAAAGACCAGAGGGACATGCTCCTTCTCTCACTCATTAAGGAGAAGTTTGGAGGGAATGCAAAAGCATTTTCTAATTTCAGAGATTTCCTAGAAAAATACAACATCAAGTATGAATTCGACTCGTGGGTCTGAACGTTTTACTCCGGATTATTCTCAAGTTCTTCTTGAAGCTCATCTGACCAGTCTTCAATAGGCATTGGACTGTTGATCTCAATCAGGTTTCCATCAGGGTCTCGAACATAAGCAATCCGAATTCCCCATCGGGGATTGTCCACTGGTTGGAAGATGATATTAGCTCCCTTCTTCTTTAAATTCAGGATTGTATTATCAACACTTTCCACTCCAAATATTAAGGCGAAAGAATCCTGGGCAATAGAATGATTGGGTAAATCACTTGTTCCAATCACCTCAGCAAGTAACCCACGTGTGAATATTGACAGACTAGTACCATCACCTATCCTAAAGCTGGCATAATTTTCCCCTTCATTTCCCCATGTCACAGGAAAGCCCATCACGTCGCGATAAAAACAAAAACACTCATCAAATTTCTGGACTAATAATCGAATATAAGCAAGTTTCATTACACTGACCCTTTAATGAATAAGTAGAAAACTAAATTTGTTCCTTTTGGTCAAAGTATTCAAATGTAAAAGAAAGAAAAAGAGTCAACAATTTACTGAATACACCAATTTCATTCAGACAACATTAACCCGGATGATTGAGATGTAGTTCATAAAATTCAATCACTCTGAATTGATAGAGAGTGAGTGGGAAGAATATTTCTTCAGGAGAAATGAACTAGTCTATGTTTCGTGAGTCTATTTTAATTTAGTTGGACATATGGAAAGAAGGAATAACTTACGAATTTGATTCTTGGGCGTGATAATTCTTCAGTCGATTTGTGTTCATTATTTTCGCTTGAATGAATATAGAACCACTATTATGGAAACAACTTACACTATTCCTGCTGCAATTACACCAATTGTGAGTATCTCAACTTACCCGAGAAGATTCTCAATACTTTGAGTGACTTAGACCAAGGAAGAAAGAAGCGAGTATGTTGAATTGTTGTATTTAGTCCAAAGCGGTTTCTCTAAATAGGACCAATTACAAAGACACTATACGAGGCATATGAGTTTAGTTGCAGCTATCATAGTTCTTGCTATTTTTATAGTTGCATTACTCGGAATAATGAGCGAGAGGGTAAACGATACAGCTGCCTCCCTAATGGCTTTTGGACTTGCGGCCTCAGCAGTCTACTTCCTTGATGGAATATCATTCCAGAGTTATGTTGTAGGAATGGGGTGGGACATCATCCTCTTTGTTGCCGCGATGATGATCATTGTTTCTGTCATAGCAGCATCTGGTTTCTTTCAATATCTTGCAATAATTCTTGCTTTACGAACCATCGGTAACCCAAAACGTGTTTTCAATTACTTTATGGTTCTAGTATTCATTATTTCCATGTTATTTGATCCGTTGCCGACAATGCTAATTGTAAGTGCATTTACTGTAGAAGTCTGTAATGCAATTGATATTGACTTTCGACCATACTTGATAACAGAAGCTGTAATTGCTGGAGTAGGATCCATGCCAACTCCTATTGGCTCGATAATGAATATAGTCATCATATACATTGCAGAAATTAATGTAGGATTGATGTTCATCATCCTCTTTCCTCTCTCAGTTATCCTATTTCTTGTGACCATGAAATATATGGCAAATAAGTATGCCAATGTTTTTGATGAATCAACAGTCAGAGACATGACAGACCTCTTTGGAATAAATCCGAATGTGACTATTAGATCAAGACGGGACCTTGGCATATCTATAGCAGGATTGATAGTTCTAATTATTGGCCTCATTCTATTACCTGAGCAAGCAGCAATGGTTGCACTTGTTGTTGCAGGTGTTCTACTCATCCCTTCAAGAAACAGAGCTAAGGATCATTTACGCCAAATCTCTTGGGACACAGTCTTCTTTCTTGTTGGTATGATGGGTATTGTGCAAGGTCTTGTTATTACCGATTTTATTTCAGTTATTTCAGGCAGTCTTCAATGGTTATCTGAAGCAAATACGTTCATAGCGATTGTCTTAATGGTAATGATTCCAGGAGGTTTGATGGCTCCTGTTGATGCAAAATCTGTTGGCATTCTATTATCTCCTGCAGCAAAGAGCCTCAATGCAATAAATCCAATGGTACCAATTGCTTTGATTGCAGGTACAAATGCGGGAGGATATGTAGTTCCCTTTGGAGATGCTCCAAATATGGTAGCAGTATCAGTCGCAGAGAAAAATCTCAAACCTATTAGCTGGGCAGAGTTCAACAAGGTGGTGATTCCGCTAGGCATTTTGCATCTCGTAATAGCATCGATATATCTAGGATTGCTTGGGCTACTTTTCATGTGAAGAATTGTTTTGAACGCTTTGTTATACAGTAAACAATATACGGAAGAGATAATGCTCCACGCATAGGGGTAATCATGAAATTAGACATCACTCCACGTGCCGCAAATCTCCAATATGCCATTCGAGATATTGTTACAATTGCTAGACAATATGCAAAACAGACAGGTGAAAAACCACTCTATCTCAACATAGGAGACCCGATAGCTTACGATTGGAAAACTCCTCAATTCATGGTGGATGCACTCTGCGAGGCTGCTCGAGATGGATGGAATGGTTACTCACCCTCTGAGGGAGAACCAACACTAAGACAAGCCGCAGCAGAAAAAGAAAAGCGGGTGAATGGGATTGATGTTGACCCCAATCGCATGATTGTTACTGCAGGTGTATCTGAAGCGATTCAATTCCTCACAGGAGCTCTTATTGAAAATGGTGCGGAACTATTACTTCC
>SDNZ01000190.1 GCA_004524565.1 Candidatus Thorarchaeota archaeon | reverse complement strand
TCTAAAGAATAGATGGGAAAGTAGAGACTAAGAAATAATGAAAGGATGAGTCCACCTATTCCACTGATTATTGCTCCTAGACCGATTCTATCAATCAATCTGAAGCTAGAAATCCCTCCAACTATGTACCCAATCACTAGGCCTATGAGAAGACCAGGGATTCCAACAAAGGCGATATCTAATGAATGCGTGACTTGCATCAAATATTCTCCTTACTCTTCAAGTAATTCCTGAATCATTAACTCTTTCGGATTGCGAGATGGATTACCAACCATTCCAATGGACTATCTCAGAGAGTTCTCTTCGTTTTCGTGGATTCTTCTCCTTTTCCCTATTCCTTTCATCTAGTTTATCGAAATCGCCTTCATATCCAAAAAAGACAACAGTGACAATCCTTTGGTCATCCGGTATACCAAACGCTTCTTTGAGTCCCGCCTCATTCCATCCTGCAGTTGGATGACCCATGAGTCCGAGATGGACTGCTTGAAGCAACATATTTTGAACTGTTAATCCTACATCCATTGCGAAGTAAGGCAGTCCGTGAGAGGGACACCCTCCATCTTCCTTCGCAGTAACGAGGATCATTACTGGTGCAGCTTTTCCCCAGGCATTTCCCTTACTCAGGTGTTCATGCCCTTTAGATAGCGATTCTTTGTCCTTCAGAACTACAAAATTCCATGCCTGTGTATTAGAACAGGATGGAGCCCATCGACCTGCTTCAAGTATTGAATGCAACATCTCTTCTGAGATTGGTCTATTGGTATAAGCTCGACCACTATGTCTTTTCATAATTTCCTCTAAAATCAAAATTCATTTCCCCACAAATTCCCAGTTTATTCCTTAATAGCCATAGATGTTCCACAATGTTCAGGTATGTCTTGATGACCACAAGCTGGACCCATCCAGCAGACTAGCTGATCACCTTCCATATGCATCTCTTTTCCACAATGAACGGGTGCAGAAACCTCTGCACCACATTTTTCACAAACTAATTTCGCCATAACATTACCTCGATAAGTGTGTAATATATTTATTAATTATAGTTAAGTATATGAGCTTTTTGTATGGTCTATTAGGACCTTGAATTGGGATTCATTCATTTAGGATAGTACTTCTTTGGATCCTCCGTGTAGACCTTCTCCTCCGTCTTATGAGCTCCAGGTGTATCCAATTCAATATCACGTTTCAGTGTCCGATCCTCAGATAGAATTTCTCCAAATACTTCATTCTGAACAATCAACCTCTGGACTTCATTACTTCCTGTCCAAATTGTAGCTAAACGTGCGTCACGATACAGTCTCTCAATTGGGTACACATCAGTGTAACCAATCCCGCCCAAAATCTGCATAGCTTCATGAACTGCGGCAAATCCAGCTTCTGTAGCGAAGACCTTTGCCTGAGAGACCTCTTTTCTACACCATTTACCAGTATCAGCTTTCTTTGCCGCACGGTACACAAGTCCTCGCGCAGCGTCAAGTTGAGTTGTGCAATCAGCTACCTTGAAACTAATACCTTCGAATCTTTTGATAGCACGACCAAATGCTTCGCGTCTATCAGCATACCTTACTGCTATCTCCATACATGCTCTACCCATTCCTATTGGCCCAGCTGCTGAGGTCAATCGTTCAGGAACCATCATAGCATTGAATACTGCATTTCCATCATCAAGTACCCCAACCAGATTTGATTCAGGAACTTCAATATCTTTCATCACAATACGAGCTGCTCCCATTCCACGACATCCCATTAGCTCGTATTCTTCTTCCACTTTCACTCCCATATCTCGGTCGACAAGAAAGGCAGTTAGTGATTTGTGTGGTTTGTCCTCAAAGTTTGTCTTTGCATAAATGATGAAATAATCAGCTCCAACTCCGCCAGCAACAAAACGTTTCTCACCATTGATTATGTAAGATTCGCCTTTCTTTACAGCAGTTGTGTTTGTGCCAAAGAAATCAGACCCACCTCGTGGCTCAGTAAGCCCTTCGCCACAAATCTTCTTCCCTTGAAGTGTGGGTAGCAAATACTCTTTCTTTTGTTGTTCAGTACCGAACTTAGCGATTCCTTCACCAACAATGCTTGGAAGTGAATAAGCACAGCCAAGAGCTATTCCTAGAACTCCAATCTCTTCGATTGCGAGCATCTCAGAAACCCACCCGAGCCCCCTTCCTCCATATTCCTTTGGAAATCTCAACCCAAGAAGATTCTCTTTTGCTGCAGCCTTGATGAATTCGTAGGGATATTCTTTCTCTTTGCTATCCATTGCGATAATCAGGTCTTTGTCTACTTTGTCACGAACAAATGCTCGAACTTCATCCCTTATCCGTCGTTCATCTTCTGTTATTATTTCATCAAACATTATCCTAACCTCACTAATTCATTACTCTGAACCTTGTAATAAAGATTCAAGAGTGTCCTCAGAACCACCCTCTCTCTCAATACTGATTGCCTCGACAGGACACACAATTTCACAGACTAGACAGAGAATACATTCTGAACCATTCAGGGGATCGACAACTAACCGGTTCCTTTCATCGGTAAAAGTCACAAATACATTGGTCGGACATGCTGTAATGCATTTTTCACAACCATAGCATAAATGGAAATCCACGCCCACAATATCTCCATGGATTCTTCGCGAGTTATCGGTTTCAGACTGCCAGACAGAATGTCCATTGTGCTGACCTATTTTTTTCCATGAATCCCTGAATGTCTTGTCAATTGGCACAATGTTTCCAAAAACATGGTCCCTTTTAGAGAATTCGAAAACTTGCGTCAATACCAATGCTTTCTATATATCTAATTTGGACTGCCTGCGGTGAAAACCGTGTATGGATCACATAACAAATCAATGCACAGAATATTAGGGAGCATACTACTTCTTCTAACTGTAGTATCAGTCATGACACCTCCTGTAATGGCTGAGGTCTCACAAATAGGAACGGACCTGACAGGAGTAAGCGTTGCCATCTATGGTGGCGGAAGTTCTGAAGGACATAACGAGAGTAAGAAAGCACTTGTTGAGTTGTTCGAATGGATGAATGCTAGCAGTGTTGAAATCGTTGTTGGTGAGGATATCAGGAATGGAGCATTAGATGGAGTTGATATCTTTGCAATGCCTGGGACATCGCCCTATACATTATTTCCTGATTTACAAACCGAAGGAGTTCAGATATTTGAGGACTTCATCAGAAATGGTGGTTCATTTTTTGGAATAGTCAGTGGAGATTACTTCGAGTGGGATGCCTATTTCCATTTCAATGATTTCTTCCTGTACAGTGGCGAAATGGAGTGCACAGAATTTGGCTATGGACAAATGATAGTGAATATCACAGTAAATACAGATTCTGAGGGACCAGATCTCTCGTCACAGCCAGCAAGTCTAAACACAAGTTATTGGGATTCAGGGCATTTCTCTGATTATGAAGAAGAAGTGATTGTTATAGCTAATTACACTGGAACCAACATGCCTGCAATGATAGCATACGAAAAATGGAATGGCACAGTATTTCTATCAACTCTACATCCAGAATTCGAAGAGAATGATAATCGAGATAATAGCACATTCTTTGATGCAAGGGATGACCCAGATTCTGAATGGAATCTCTTACTTAGTGTTTCAAAATGGCTGATTGAGGAATCCATCATTCCCACGGAAACAACCGGAACAACATCAACCACAACGACTCAAACGGAAGGGTTCAGTCTAGGAATTGAATCAACAACAGTAATTATGATTGCTATTGCAGTTGTGATAGTTGCCATAGTCATTGGTAGAATTCGCCACAGATAATAAAAATAAAACAAGGACAGAGTTGTCTGTCCTTGCTCTTCATTTTTCTAACGCCGTCTTCTGGATATGATAACGACTACAATGACAAGTCCGACAATCGCTCCTATTGTTATCAAAAGGAGAATGTCTGGGAACGGTTGTACAAGAGTTATTGCAATACCAGCTGATGCTGTATTATTTACCATATCATACACAGTTACGTTGAAGATATGTTGACCATAGCTAAGGTCATCGAAATCTACAGTTGTGTTAATTGCAAAGGAATCAGTATATACAGCACCGTCGAAATAGAGTCTTGAGAAATTCACACCCGATGTTGCATCGGAAACATTCCATACAAGTGTAACAGAAGTTCCATCCACAATAGGTTCCATAATGGTGACTTCTGGAGAGTCTGCATCAATGTTGACAACATAGTGAGCTGCTTCATCTCCGACATTACCAGTAGAGTCAACAGCGACAACATGATAGTACCAAGTTCCACTATCCAAGTCTTCTGTAGGAAGTGTTCCATTGGTAGTAGTATAGGTTCCAGTTGTCATATCGGGAATTGTTGTAGGATTCTGATCCACGATGTAATAGTATCCTGCTATTGTGTTGACATCAGGAGGTACAGTCCAGTTTATCTGGGGTCGCGGGTTGCTATACCATATTGCAGAATCCGGATGAGATATCGAATTTATAATTGGAGTTTGAACCGTAGTGTCATAGTATATTGTCAGAAGAGGGTCTCCTATGATATTCATTCCATAGTACCATTCTAGATATCCAGATCCAGCTTCACCTGAAGAAGTTAGTGAGGCAGAGAACCAATCTCTTAGACTTTCACCGAGTGTTAGATTCTGACCAAGAGGTCCATAGAACTCATCATTGTCCAGCATACTCCCAGTCTTGCTACTGCCAATGGAAGCAAGACTATAGCTACCACTGAATGTGTAAGTGACTCCGAGGTCATCAGCGACTGTCCATTTAGCCCCTGAACAACAGAATAGATTGTAGAAATTGAACGATGGTGGTGCCGCATGTATCTGTGAAGATGTCACTGTACCCTCGCCTGAACCACCTGGACCAAAATAGTGTGTTGTTGGTGAGCTATGAGCGGCAAGGTGCCCCCATTGATAATCCTGGGTAACTCTAGTATTCAACCAGTCAGAAGCAGTAGTTGTGCT
>SDNZ01000045.1 GCA_004524565.1 Candidatus Thorarchaeota archaeon | reverse complement strand
TACTGGAATCTGTTTCTTTCCAGCTAGATACTGTGCAGTTAGTGATTTGGGATTAGCAAGGACTTCTGCGGGAGGACCCTCAGCTACAAGGCGGCCACCATTCACTCCTGCTAGGGGACCAAGGTCTATTAAGTGGTCAGCTGCTGTAATCGTATCGCGGTCGTGCTCAATCACAATCACCGTGTTTCCGAGAGACCTCAGATGGTAGAAGGTCTCTATGAGCTTTCCAACATCTCGTGGATGCAACCCCAAACTAGGTTCATCTAAGCAATAGAGAACTCCAGTGAGTGCAGAGCCTATTTGAGTGGCTAAACGAATCCTCTGGCTTTCTCCCCCTGAAAGCGTCATAGATGCTCGGTCAAGACTCAGGTAATTGAGTCCAACTGCAAGTAGAAAATTGAGTCGTGCGCGAATCTCCTTTAAAACAAGATCTGCAATCTTTTGTTCTCGTTCAGTAAGTACTATATCCTTGAAAAATCGAGTGGCTTCATCGATGGTCATTTGTGTAATCTCATCGATATGTTTTCCAGCGACTGTAACAGCTAAACTTTCAGGTTTAAGCTTCCTACCATTACAAGCCTCACAGGTAGTCTTCCGTGAGAACTCATTTGCAATCCTTTGTGCCCACCACCGTTGATAGTTCTTATCACTGCTCTTTCCTCGTTCGAACATTCGTTCTAACCAAGGTATGATACCATACCATTTTCTAGTGATTTCCCATGTTGAGTTCTCATTCTCAGTTGTGTACTTCAGAATGTACTCAGGGCGACCCCAGATGAGAGCCTCTTTCTGTGCATCATTAAGCTCAGAAAACGGAGTTTCCATTGTAAAACCAACGAGCTCGCCTAGAGCTACAAGACGTTCGTTCCACCACGTACGTTCACCGTTGTTTATCAAACGGCTAATATCATGGACTGTCATATTCTCATCGCGAACGACAAGCTTCTGATCAATTGACATTGTGAGCCCAAGACCATTGCATACTGGGCAAGCACCATCAGGTCGGTTATAGGAGAAAGCCTTCGGTCCCAATTTCTCGTATTGAATACCGCACTTCGGACACATAAGCTGCTCTGCAAAAGTTAAATCCTCAAAACCTTCACGTGCAATGATTGCGCGACCATCACCAGTCTCGAGAGCGGTCTCAAGGGAACCTATCAAACGCTCACGATTCTTCTGACTGAGCTCTAACCTATCAACAACAACGTCGATGTCGTGCTTCTTTCTAGCATCTAGATCAACATCCTCAATGTCCTGAACCTCTCCATCAACACGCACACGTACGAAGCCATTCTTGTGAAGACCCTCAAGACACTCTTCGTGTTTTCCAACCTCTCCACAGACAACAGGTGCGAGAACGTGAATTCTCTGACCACCATTCTCATCAAGGAGAAGTCTAGCAGCGGACTCTGCTGTAAGTTGCTCCATTGGGCGATGGCACTCAACACAATGGGCAATCCCAATGTTTGCATAAAGAAGACGAAGGTAATCTTGAATCTCTGTACTCGTCGCGACTGTGGAACGAGGATTCTTTGTACGACCCTTCTGTTCAATAGAAATGGCTGGTGGTAGACCAGTGATCTTTTCGACCTTCGGTTTGTCGAGGCGGCCGAGGAAACGTCTGGCGTAAGAACTCAATGATTCAACGTAACGTCGTTGACCTTCTGCAAAGATAGTATCAAGAACGAGAGTGGATTTTCCTGAACCCGATGGACCTGTGACAACAATCAGACGGTCTCGGGGGATGTCTACATCCAGGGCTTTGAGGTTATGTTCCTCAGCTTTGCGAACACTGATGTAGCCTGTCATTTCTTCGACCTCCTCGTACTCGTTGCTTTTGTCGTGGACTTCTTACTTCTCGTAGGTGTCGCAGCAGTCTTTGATTTAGGCTCATGAAGTAATTCATTCAGATATTGTCCAGTGTATGATTCTGTGGTAGCAGCAATATCTTCAGGCGTTCCCTCTGCGATAATGTAGCCACCATCATCGCCGCCCTCAGGTCCAAGATCAATCACCCAGTCAGCTGTCTTAACTACGTCTAATTGATGTTCGATAACCAAGACGCTATTCCCAAGTTCTACCAGCTGGTGTAGGACTTCCAAGAGTTTCTTGATATCTGCAAAGTGTAGACCTGTAGTCGGTTCGTCTAAGAGTATGAGAGTCTGTCCTGTTGCAGGTCGTGAGAGGAACTTACTTAGCTTGATTCTCTGAGCTTCTCCGCCACTCAAAGTTGTAGCTGGCTGTCCAAGCTTGACGTATCCCATACCAACTTGACACAGGGTCTCAAGTCGTCTATTGATTGATGGAATCCCCTCAAAGAACGTAACAGCCTCATCAATACGCATGTCAAGAATATCTGCAATATTCTTCCCCTTGAATCGGACCTGGAGGGTCTCTCTATTGTATCGCCGACCCTTACATTCGGTACAGGTGACCTGAACTGGAGGAAGAAACTGCATCTCGATGATTTCAACGCCTGCTCCTTTGCAGGTCTCACAGCGGCCACCTTTAACATTGAAACTGAACCTGCCAGGATTATACCCTCGTATCTTTGATTCGGGAAGACCTGAGAAGAGATCACGTAGTGGCGACCATAATCCCACATAGGTTGCGGGATTACTTCGAGGAGTTCTTCCAATAGGACTCTGGTCAATAACGATTACCTTGTCTAATTGTTCAATGCCTTTTATCTCATCATATTTTCCGGGTTTGGCTTCGGCATGATGGAATCTTCGTGCAAGTTCACGTTGTAAGGTCTCCACTACTAACGATGACTTGCCAGATCCAGACACGCCAGTGACACTGACAAACACACCTAGTGGGATTCGTACATTCAGATTCTTGAGATTGTTATGCACACAACCTCGGAGTTCAATCATGCGACCATTTGGTTTGCGTCGCTCTGTAGGCACTGGAATCTGATCTTCGCCACGCAGGAATTTCCCAGTGATGGACTTCTTCGACTTTAACACGTCATCAATCGTACCAGCAACAACAACTTCGCCACCCTCAGCTCCAGCACCTGGGCCTAAGTCAACGATGTAGTCTGCCTGACGAATGGTCTCCTCATCATGCTCCACAACGAGGACATTGTTACCGAGGTCTCTTAGACGCATTAGAGACTTGAGAAGACGCTCATTATCACGAGAGTGCAAACCTATACTTGGCTCATCGCAAACATACGTAACTCCGACGAGGTTCGATCCAATCTGACTGGCAAGCCGTATGCGTTGAGCTTCCCCGCCTGCAAGACTCGGAGCGGACCTATCAAGAGTGAGATAGTCGAGTCCAACATCCTCTAAGAACCCGATACGCCCCATGATCTCGCGAAGGATTGGTTCTGCAACTGGCTTGAACCGAGGATCTATCTTTGCATTGCCAAAGAACTCTCGTAGACCCTTGATGGAGAGATTGTTGATTTCTACAATGGACTTGCCACTGAATGTAACTGCCTGTGACTCGGGTCTTAATCGTCCTCCTTTACAGACTGGACATGTCTGCGAGGACATCTGCTTCTCTAAGATACGTCGGGCATAGTCCGACTTGGTGGTCTTGTACATTCGTTTTGCTCGTTCTACCCAGCCTTCAAATGGTCTCAAAAAAGTCCCTTTCCACTGGACTTCAAACTCCTCATTATCACTCTCCCAGGTTGTTTCGTACTTCTTAGTACCAGATCCGTACAGGAGAAGGTCCTTCTGTTTCTTGGTCATATCCTTCCATGGTGTATCCATGGTGAAACCGTAACTCTCAACAACTTTCTTTGTAAAATTCCGTTTTACTTTCCACTTGTCTGTTTCAAAGAGACCTTCATTCAACGAACGACTTGAATCTGTTATGAACAGGTCTGGGTCAAACTCGCGAATCACCCCGATGCCTGTGCAATGAGGGCAGGCACCTTGAGGAGTGTTCCAACTGAAGATACGAGGTTCCATCTCAGGAAGGCTGATACCACAGTCCACGCAAGCAAACTGCTCGGAGAGGGTTATATCACCAGTTGATGTTGATATTGTAACGACCCGTTCAGCCATATTGAGTGCAGTCTCTACAGCCTCGGAGATACGAGCTCTATCTGACTCCTTTACGGTCAATCTATCAACGACGACCTCTATTGTATGCTCGAAGTACCTGTCAAGGGACAGTCCCTCTTCTAGCTCTTTCAGTTCTCCATCAACACGAGCTCGTATAAATCCCTGTTTCATGAGGTCACGGAACTCTTTCCGATACTCTCCTTTTCTTCCCCGAACGATAGGAGCGAGAATCATGATACGAGAACCTTTCTTCAGACTCAAAACATGGTCGACAATCTGTTGTGATGTCTGAGGTTCAATCTTCTTTTTGCAATTTGGACAGTGAGGTTCACCTACTCTGGCGTACATAAGTCTGAGATAATCGTAGATTTCTGTGATTGTGCCGACACTTGACCGTGGATTTCTACTCACACTCTTCTGGTCAATTGATATCGATGGTGAGAGACCAGCCATGAAGTCAACTTTGGGTTTCTCAAGCATCCCCAAAAATTGTCGTGCATACGGAGACAGTGACTCGATGAATCTTCGTTGCCCCTCACTGTATATTGTATCGAAGACGAGGGAACTCTTCCCCGACCCGGACAATCCAGTGACTACAGTGAGAGTGTTCTTTGGAATCGTGACATCGATATGTTTCAAATTGTGTTCTGCGGCTCCAACAACTATTATCGACTTAGGACCATCTATATCAGCCTCTATGGCTCCTTTGCGTTGTTTCTGTGTCGTTGTTGTCACTCAATTCCCTCGATTCTCTTCCGTAGTACCGCAATCTGATCTCTAAGCTTAGCTGCTTTCTCGAACTCCAAGTTCCTAGCAGCTTCTTTCATTTGCTCTTCCATGTCAATAATATAGTCAGCGAGTTCATCAACTTCGAAGGGATCGAAGTCTTCGATCTTTGTCTGGACCTCTTTCTCGAATTTGATTATTCCCTGAGCAATGTCCTGAATACCCTTCTGTATTGAAACGGGATTGATGCCATGCTCCTTGTTGTACTTCATCTGGTACTTGCGCCGTCGATTTGTTTCATCGATAGCAGTTTGCATTGCCTGTGAAACGCGGTCCCCATAGAGTATGACTCGACCATTGATATTCCTAGCAGCACGACCCATGGTCTGGATAAGTGCCCAATCAGTTCTCAGAAATCCTTCTTTATCAGCGTCAAGGATAGCTACCAGAGATACCTCTGGTATGTCAAGACCCTCTCGGAGTAGGTTGATTCCCACAAGTACATCGAACTTACCCTGACGAAGTTGCCTAATTATCTCAATACGTTCCACTGTACCAATGTCTGAGTGAAGGTAGCGTGCTTTGACTCCTGCCTCTACAAGATACTCACTGAGCATCTCTGCAGTCTTTTTCGTGAGCGTTGTGACCAATGTCCTATCACCCAGTGATACAGTCCTACGAATCTCATCAAGAAGATGGTCCACCTGCCCCACCACAGGTTTTACTGTTATCTCAGGATCGACGAGACCTGTAGGTCTCACAAGTTGCTCTACAATCTGGTTGCTTTTCTGTTGCGCATAAGGACCAGGAGTAGCACTTGTGTAAATGACACGTTTCATGTATTTCTCAAACTCAGGGAACTTCAGTGGTCTGTTGTCGATGGCTGAAGGTAATCTGAAGCCATAGTCAACAAGGCTCTTTTTCCGTGCTTGATCTCCATTATACATTCCACGGACCTGCGGGATAGTCATATGGCTCTCATCAATAATCATCAAAAAGTCGTCAGGGAAGTAATCGAGTAGGGTGTAGGGTTTTTCGCCCTTTTTCCTACCATCTATCCATCGTGAGTAGTTCTCGATACCCTGACACATTCCTGTTTCTCTAAGCATTTCTAGATCATAGAGCGTCCTTCGTCTGAGTCGATCTGCTTCAACTAACTTTCCCTCTTTCTTAAACCACTCAACACGTTCACGCATCTCCTGCTCGATATCTGGAAGAACCGTGACAAGCTTTTCTCGACTCACCACGTGATGCCGAGCTGGATAAAGTTCAATCCATTCAGGAGAGTAAAGCTTCCGTGCTGTTAGACCCTCTAGTAGAGTGAGGCGTTCTACGATATTCCCATCAAGCTCAATTCGGATGCTATGCTCTGAAGCTGAGGGATATACGTCTATCACATCTCCGCGCACTCTGAAGAGACCAGGTCTCACATCCATATCGTTCCGTTCATACTGCATGGCTACAAGGCGTTCGAGGATTTCTCTACGGTCAACATTTTTACCTCGCTCTATGTACATTCTGAAGTGGTCATATTCAGATGGATCACCCACGCCATATATGCAGGATACTGATGCTACGACTACAACATCCTTACGAGATCTCAATGAGTTAGTTGTAGAGTGTCGTAGCCGCTCAATCTCCGCGTTGATGTCAGCTTCTTTCTCAATATACATGTCCTTAGATGGAACGTAGGCTTCTGGTTGATAGTAATCGTAGTATGAGACAAAGTACTCCACCGCATTGTTTGGGAAGAACTGTTTGTACTCCGAGGCCAGTTGTGCTGCGAGTGTCTTATTGTGCGAGATTACCAGAGTTGGCTTCTGTACTGCTTCAATGACATTTGCCACACTGAATGTTTTGCCAGAACCAGTCACACCAAGTAAGGTCTGGTGTTGGAGTCCGCTCTCGATACCTTCCACTAGTTTTGCAATAGCCTGTGGTTGATCACCAGTGGGTCTGAATGGTGCCTCTAGTTTGAACTCGCTCATCTGTTCCAGCCTCATTCGTTCTGGACGGCACATGCCTTACTGCAAGTAACCTTTGTGGTACCTGCCAAGCCTCGATGGTCCTTCATGTTGCTGCTGCTACTAGGATTTTATCGAGCATGTCAGTTCTTCCAAAGGTATTGATGGAAAGGGGGGAGATGGTCGAAACTAACTCAGGTAGTGCCATCGATAACACCTTCCTCAAATACCCTCTATTAATCTGTGAAGCTCGGTTGTTCCGAGAATGAAACCAACTACTATGGAGTAAATTTGTGCCAGTGCACTAAGTTACAAACCGAAACCTGTATAACCACTACGAAAATCGCGCGCTCGAATCTGCCGGGAGATTCAAGCACATTGGAGCGCAAGTACAAATGACCACAGACTGCCCAGATGGGTACTGTAAACAAAAGATTCAGGCTGTTGACAAAGCACTCGGGTACAACAAGGATGGATGGGCGACCCTCCTACAAGAAACCAGCAGCTATGAGGATGTGAAACACGCTTTACGATTTTGTGAGATCTTCAAATTAGAAGCCAAGGTATGCGTGTTAGATGAAGGCTTCGAAGTTCAAGTTAGAAATGACGTGATGAAAGACCTGAGGAAATTGGCGTCCAAAACAATTAATCAGGATACAATGGATTGAGAATCCTTTCACTTGCGATACAATGTCAGATTAAGAGAATGACCGCAATTGCGGCACTCTATTACTTCTTCATTCTTGATTCTCTGAACTTGCTCAGAACTTAGACTGGCACCACAATTTAGACACACCCATGAATCGATTCCTTTTCGTAGATCCTCAAGAGTAATGGGCAACATGGCTTCATCTGACCCAAAGGATGCAACTTTTACTACTGATGTGTTCTCAAGTTCATTTCCTTCGATTGTGATTGAGACTGCAACCTTACTCTTAGTATATTTTCCCTCAGCATATCCTCTTATTGTTCCACTGAATATACCATCTTCTACTGCAACTCGTGTATCTATTGTATAGAAATTACGGGAGGGTAGGAAATGTTCTGCTCGTCGAAATAGAACAGCAGGATTCCAATCCAGCTCGTACTCCTCACTCGTGCCATCAAACTCCTCTAATGATAGTTCGAATCTCTTTGGTGTTGATTTGACTGGTTTTAGAAGATCGCAGACAGAGCGAATCGTAAACGGTTTGGTATGGATTGTGTGTGTCTTATCCTGATAGTCGATGAATGTTACTGCAGCGACGATCCCTCCACGTACACAATCTTTTGTAGGGACAAATGTAAACCCAGGGGAGCGGAATCCACCAATCTCAATCCGAGACATTACTTTGGCTGCAGAGCCCACTAACGTAAGACTGTCTCTGGGATAAGCGACGATTGTTACTGCAACATTGGTAATCACAGAATGACTCTCATTTCGGACTTTGACTTTGTATTCAAACTTACCACCAACAAGCTCACATCCACGCAGAACTGAAACACCTTTGATTATTTTCGCGCTTTCAGAAGTCATCACGGCATGTGTACTTGTGGATGCAGGAGCGCCATCAACAAGCTCCGTTGATGCTCCTTCAAATCCCAATACAGAAACTTCTGAGAGTGATCGCGATCTGGGTTTCTGGTCACTACGGCAATAGAGGTCAAGCGTCAGTGTGTGGGAGCAATAACGACATGTAAGGACACCTCCAGCTTCAATTTCCATCACTTGATCTGGGTTGAGTCGTGCCCCACACTGCATGCAAATCCAAGCGTCTATCTTATCAGCAATCTCACCCATCGTGGTTGGAAACATGGCATCATCATCGCCCGAGACCTCCACTTCAGCCACACACTCATCCGCATCAACAGCTCCTGTGACCTTCATGAGCACTGCGACTCGCTTCTCGGTGTACTTACCAAGAGCAAATCCTCGAATCTTACCATAGATTTGTTCATCAACAATATCTTTCTGAACATCAAGTAGATAGAAATTCATGAGTGGCAATACAGTTTGAGCTTTGTCCAAAATGACCGATGCATTCCACCGTAAGTTAATCTTATCCGCACCACCCACCAAACCACGAAATACATCTTGATATTCATCAAAAGAAGACTCGTAAGGTTGTAATAGATCACAGACTGAGCGAATGATATAGGGACTGACTTGAACAGTATGAACTTCATCCTGATGATCCACGTAAGATACAACTGCGACAATATTTCCCTCGACACAATCTTTTGTGGGCGTAAGGACGAAGGATTCGTTCAGGAATCCACCAATTTCAAGCCTTGGTTGAACCTTCACATAATCAGTTGAAAGGTGAAGACATTCCTTCGGATATGCGACTATTGTTGATGTGACATCTGTGATTATTGATTCAAGACAACTCTTGATGGTGAGCTTATAGACAAATCTGTTCCCAACCATATCAAGGCTAGCAAAAACAAAGACCTCTGTGGAAACTGAGGCTTCTATTGCTAAAGCTGATTCCGTTGGTGCATGTCCGTCTTCAAAGACCTCAGAAGTGAGGGATTTAACAATTGGAAGAGATTCGTTTGGCGGTAGTGCCTTTAGCTCAGCTAGTAGAGCAGTTTTTTGTTTAGAGTCGCTTTGATTTTCAACTTGAGAGGGTATATCAAACACCACTGCTCTTTGGGGGAAATGCTCTCCTGATTCAAGCATTTGTTTTCGTCTAAGTCGACGAACACGCATCCATGCAGAACGACTCTGGAACGATCGCTCATCATCTAATTGATAGAACCGTTCTTGCTTTTCCAGCATACTAGGATTGATTCGTTTGGCAATTCTTTTCAATTCCTGCTTAGCTTCATAATTCTCCTTGAAGACAATAGTTAATGCTCTTTCATAGATGAAGTCCGTTTCATCAACAGCGACCATTCGAAGAGCGATTATTCGATTCTCAATACTATGGTACAGTTCTTCAGTTGTTCCTCGCGTCACGAAATCAAGCACACCCTATTGAAGCTCAAAATATCCACAATAACTGCCTATCAGGAAGTTCTCGTGAACCAATATAGGTTTTTCAAATTCTGGCAAGGCACAATGGAGAAACCTTATGATGGAGTATTCAGTGGTTTCTAATAATGACCGATTGGGATACTGAAGAATGGACTTACGCTGCCAAGCAACTGATCGAATGGGTTGCCTCAGTTGATTCACAACAGCCACTCTTGTTGATGTTCAGACATTCTCATAGAGAGATTTTGCATACGTATGAAGACACGATGGGGCAAGGATTAACTGAATTAGGTAAGAGGGTATCTGTGGAGTTAGGAAGAAAGATACCAACCACTCGCAAAGTACACATCTTTCTCAGTGTTGTACCACGCTGCGTTGAAACTGCAGAGGCGATCTCTGAAGGATTCTCAGCAGAGGGAGGAGAGATAGTTGACATGGATGGAATTGCTACTCTGATTGGTCCAGAATATACAGACCGAGCTGTATGGAATAATCTACATCCCAATGGCGAGAATGTTACAGAATTTGTAAATCAGTGGGCAGGGGGAGAATATGAAGGGATTGAACCTTTCGACGAGTTTAGCGTTAGGCTCATGGATGACACGGTAAAACGCTTAGTCAACGTAAAAGACAATATGATGCACCTTCATGTAACACACGACCTCGCAATGATGTGTACAAAGAGAATATTGTTTAACAGACCACTCACGAGGAAGGATAGGGTACCATTCCTTGGAGGTCTAGGAATAACTGTGAATGATGGAAAACCAATTCTCTTCACAGCAGGAGAAACAACGATTCTTGATCCATCTCTCTGATATGAGATAGTATTCTATCGTCCCCACGATATGCCTTATTAGGAACCTCAACTGAATTCAGTTGAGTAACGATGCAGATACTAGGTCTCACGAATGATGTGCTTGGAATAATCCTGGCACTTGTCACATCACTTCTTTGGAATATTGCACCAATCATCCAAAAGGAAGCACTTGCTGAGATTGAAGAAATTGATGCGAAGAATCCAATGAAACAGACCCGCAAACTCTTCTCCAAACCCAGATGGGTTCTAGGATTTGCAATGGCACTGATTGGTGGTCTGACCTATATGCTTGCTACAAATCTTGCAGGTATTGTCGTTATTCAACCACTCATGAATGTTGGATTGATTGCACTTGTGTTCTTCTCATCACGAAGATTAGGCGAAACCATTGACATTCCTGCTGCTATAGGAATCATACTGATGATACTCACTCCAGTTTTTATCGCCTTTGGTGGTGTGACTGAGCCAATTATGTTCACTGATTACACAGGCATTCTCCTGTACTCTGCTACAATGCTAATTGGAATTGGAGTAATGGCTGGAGGAACCACCAAGATAGCAATTCTCTGGGCACCTATTACTTCACTATTTCAAGCGCTAGCATCTCAATTCACACAATGGTTTACATTAGCACTCTTTGGAAATCCCGATATCATTCAGGGATTTATCAATGCATTCATACCATTGGTCTTAATGGGCATTTTCACAGCGATCGCGGCAGTGTATACAGTATCAATTGGTCTCCAACGAAATCCTGCATCCCGATTCAATGCGATAACTGGTACAATCAGTATGTTCGCTGTCGTTCTTGGGGGCATCATGATATATGGTCAGGTAATCACAAACATACCATTCTATAGTATTGGACTCGTCTTTGGAATCATTGGTGTAATCCTACTCAGTAAGTACCAAGACGACCAAGCAGAAGAAGAATCCGTAGAAGTCTAAACCCAAATCCATTCATCAAACGTGGAAATCTATCCGCCCATAAGCCTATTTAGATTCAGGTGAATTCTGATACAGTGGCGGAGAATATTGAGGTCCGTAGACATCAAATTTGACAACAGTCGAGTTCTTCCAGGGGAAACTCTGACTGGAAATGTGGTTGTAAGAACAGACAAAGAATTCGTTTGTAATCGTGTAGTATTGAAGGTTGTAAGCAAAGAGAGAACTGAAGTTGGTTCTGGTGACAATCGGCGAACTGATGAGAAACTTCTAATTTCAAGGGTATTCAGAATTAGTGAAGGAAGAACTATACCAGAAGGGATAAGCTCATTCCCATTCCTCTTCTACCTGCCAAGAAAGCTTCCACCAACGTACAAGGGATATTTTGGATACATCGAACACACTGTGGAAGGCGTAGTAGAAGTAGATTGGGCCATTGATCCCAAGATGAAAGAAGAATATCAGGTCATCCAACAAAGACCTCCGCATATACCAGAGACTATCGATACTGCAGTTATTTCGAAAACTAACAACGGTCTGCATGTTCAACTCAATGAAGATTGTGTAAGGATGGATACAGGGATTCTCGTAAGATTCAAAGTTGATGATAAAAATCGGATGCGCAGATTGAGATTTGAGATTCGAAAGCGGGAAGATGCAAAGTGCAGTTGGAGCAATGTGGACCATTCAATAGTAGTACGAAGAAAATTCTCCACGCTGAATCAAGACGATTGGGGTAGATGGAAAGAGATTCGAATAGGTGAGAATTGGAGGGAGTATATACCATTCAAATCAGAATTGTATCGGATATCATATCATCTAAAAGTCACTCTAGAAATTGATTTCGGAAGGGATCCAGATATCAAAATACCATTACTGATTTCAGACTGTGCACCAGAAGAAGATGTGCTGGAAGAGATAGCTTTAGACCTGGGAATAGATGATTGGTAGAAGGTGCATACTACTGAAATTAGTAGTATGCAGAATGTTCACCAGAACTAACGCATAGCAACTCGATAGTCGCGCTGGAATGCGGACCTGAATGATGAATCCTTAATCACTTTGTTTACAATATTATCCATATTTCCTCGAAATCCTGCTCCTTCGAGTTTTTCGAGATTGTGGACAATAATCGAGATTTCGCCACTGGAAATTCCAGCTCTTGTTAGTTTACTTTTGTAGTCAGTCATGGTTTAGAACCCCGAATGATTCAAGCGTGTGTCCGTTTATCCTAGATATATCTCTATTCAGAATTCCATCGTACGTTTGTTCAAATAGAGGATAACCTAACAAACATAATAACCCAAAATGAAACGGTGATTTTCAACTGAGGCGTTCCTATGGTCAGACAGATTGTCCTAGATTTTCTCTTTAAACAGACAAAGACCAAGCTTGTTCCTGAAAAGGAAGAAGTTGCTCGAGCGATGGCCTTTATTCTTGCTGAATCCAATAGAAAAGGAAAAGCTAAACTGAAATTCTTAACACCAGTCACAGTTCCATTCTGGATTGTCCAGAGTTCTGATACAAACTCTATAGTCCTATCATCCATTGGTGAATCATCTATCGCTGTAGAATTAAGTGAAGATACAGCTACAGGACCAGTAAGAAGGATACTCAGTACAGAGATAGCTAAGTTCGAAGATATACCTGCAGGGGTTGACAAGGCACTACCACTATTGAAGACCGTGGAACCAAAAGTGCATCAACTCAGGAATATCCAAGAACCCGACCTCTTTGTAGCACATGGGAGTATGTACGTAGAAGTGGACCCAAATGAGAAGCTCAATAGTCTTGAACTCAAAATTGATTCTCAACTTGCCCTTACAATAAGCCAAGATTTCCAAGGAATCCTTGAAGAAGCACGACAGCGTCAAGGAACAATGGCAGAATTAGAAAAACTGACGAAAGAACGACTTACTGACCAATTGAAAGTGATGGAGAATGTCATCGCAGCTGAAATGTCTCGTTGGGATAAACGCCTGAAGACCCAAGAAGAGTCATCAGCCCTCAGAGTAGAGAAACTGCAGACGAGAATGAGTGATACAATTTACAGATTGAAAGACAAACATCAGAAAGACCGTAGAGCACTGCTAGCTCAATTCACTCGAGATAGTGTGGAGATTGAACGTTTCTTTAACCGTATTTTAGAAGATATCAAGACTACACGAGAAGGACTTGCAGAATTGGAACTTGAGGATGCTATTGCCAAATATCGAGTTCTTGTTGACGATCTTTCAAGTACAGTCCCAACTTATACAGAGGTCATAGATTCAATCGATGATATTGCAGAAGCTATAACACTTAGTGCAGGAGACCTAGAGGAGAAGCTGAACGAGGGAATTCGCGCAGAAGAAGAAGCTGTTACTACTCAGACACGAGAACTTCAGAATAAACTCGAAGAAATGAGAGAAGAACGGGATGCCAAGGAAAAGGAATTCAAATCACTAAAGAGCAAAGTCATTGCATCCATTGATAGTATGGACGGACTAGTCGAACGAAGAGTCGAGGATCTGACTCTTGAATTGAAATCGGTTCAAAGACTGACTCTGGAGAATGATTCAATCAAAGGACTAGCTCCACTCACCTTAGTACACATTCGAGTATGGGTAGCTACATACAATGTTGGAAACCCAGTAGTCTTTACACCAATCATTATGCCTGAGGATAGAATGAGTCTACCATACAAGCATCAACCTCTAGACGAGAAGTTAGAGGTTTACATTAAGAAACTCGTTGATAAACAACTAAAGGACAGTGCTTCTTTCAAGACCGCATTCAGACAGGCATGCGATGATGGTAATGTGCTGAAAGACCCGGAATCCGTCAAACCATTCTTGAAAGGAATGAAAGATATCTGGTCTAGACAACTTCTGAAAGAAGGTGTAAATGAAAAGCTAGAACCCCTCTACACCATGCTTGTGGGCAAGTGTCCAGAGTGCAAAGCAGAAATTACAGAAAAATCCAAGTTCTGTCCTGAATGTGGTAAGTCACTCAAGTAGAGGTTAGGTCCTCATCAAAATAGTGCTGGAGTGGAAGTGTTACTCCATATCGTGGACTAAACTTTGATCTACCTTCAGTTCTAGGTGGAAAACTTGGATGTTTTAGCATAGAATATAGAATACGCATTGGGGTTTGTTCAACATGAATGTGGACCTGTGCACAACTGGATAGGGCTTGACCGACGCAAGGTTGATTGTACGATCCGACTGGTTGATGTGTCGAAATCAGAGTGACCAATTCATTTGTGAGAGTCATCGAGAGTAATTTAGAAGCCATATGAGTTACTTGCTGTGATCTCTCAGCATCATAACCTTCTCCAGCAAATAAGTCTGGCAATCCCGGGAGGATAAGTAATTTTGCTGGAAACCGTTCTAGAAAATCATCAAGATGGTTGATAACAAGATCATAGGTCTGTGACGAATTGAATGCTCGCGAGATGAAAATATTGTCTAGTACGGTTTCTATCTCCAATTCGTATTCTGATGCATAATCATTGAGTTTTCCAGTATCAATCATGTTTGAACTATCAATGACAATGACTGGAGATTCAAATCCTCCTCGCTCTTTTGGAACCTGAGCCCAAACTGCAGCTCTCAGTAAATCATCTTTAAAAATTGAGTCACCATAGAAGAGATGCATCAAACCATGTTCGTATCCACCACCGAGTAGTTTGTCAAGAGTTGATACTCCAGTCCCTGAGATAGTATATTCAAGGATGTCAGCAGTTTCAAAGTGACCATGTGATTTCATCTTGTAACCCCTAAAATGTGATACATAGATAGGAACACTCTATGGCCTAGTGTGATTTGGAATGGATTCGTAACACATTGGAATATGAAATTCTATCAAACCGTTACAGATTGCCTCGCGGGGCCTTGAAAATTATATGACCTTATATTCCTAGGATGATTTTCAATTCAGAAAAAATATCGTGAATTATCAGATGAAAATCCATTGGAAAAGCTATATTAGTTAATTATTGTTAATTATATTAATATGAGCGGATGAGGAGAACAAAATGCCACACACTGGAAACATTGATGAAACATTAGATGAAGAACAGGAGCTCCTCATGCGAGCAAGACTTCATGTGAAAAGTGGTCTTGATCGATTCTCACACGGTATGACAGTAGATGCGATAGCTGCATTCTATGATGCAATATCTTCAGCTATGCAGAGGTGTATTATTGTACGAGAGATCTCGACCAACGAAGTGGATATCTCAGAGGATTTTACCCTCTTCAAGATGCTCCTGAAATCAGGCGTCTTCAATGATTCGATAACACTGGAAGATTTCGAATACATTAGACAGACTTTAGAAGATGCGTTTGAGAATAAATTGAAGACCTTTGATGAGACCAGTTTTCTTGATGTAAGTGAAAGCCTACTCATGCAACTGGGCATCATCAAAGAGGGGGAAATAGTATCGTAATCACTTCTGCTTATCAGTAGCAGTAGCAATGACATCGATTATTGGACCGTACACCAGACCCATGAACCATCCCAGCCAATCCAGTGGTAGAGTATCAGATAGAAGCAATGTTGCTGATGAGACAATCAGACCGATAATCAGACCTCTGACAATCGCATTGACATAGTTTTTCTCGTTCTCACTCTTAATTATGGTCACATGTCCAGCAAAGCCAACCATTAATCCCATTATGACTCGATTGTACCATACAGCTGTTAGATATATCACATTAGAATACTGACCAGGAATCCTTGCTCCGACCCCAATGATACACAGTACTCCTAGTAAAGCTCCGACTACAACAGAGATACCAAGACGTCTATAACTTGTCATTTCATTCTCTCCAGCGTATACGTTTTGCATTGGTTCATTAAAAGTATGCGAAATGGTCGTCAAGACTTTCCTCGATGTCAAAGTAACGATACGAGTGATATTTGAAATGCTAAACGCGTGAGAAACATGCGGTATATAGATCCCATAGTGATTGGTCTTCCAAATTTTGAGGAATCAGAATCTCAAGCAATTCTAAAGTCTCAGAGTAATTCTTTCTTTTGAAGAAGTATCGTACTAATTGATTGAGGACGTGAGGTTCAATGGATCCCAACTCCATTGCCATTCGATAGGCTCGTTCAGATTCGAGTTCATCACCAATCTGTGCTAACAAGTCACCCCAAATTGACCAAGTCCATGCTATTCCAGAATCAAGATCAAGTGACCGCTCTATGGCATCCTGCGCATCCTCATATCGACCTGTCATCAGGTAGACAAGTGCCATAGAATTCCACATCGTCGGATTTTGGGGTTCCAACATCATGGTTCTAAGGCAGGCATACTCTGGAGCAATAGTTACATCCATTGAGATTCCAGGATTCTCATGGGTGGCTTTTGTAGCCATCTTCATTGCTGCGTGCAGATGACCTAGTATATTCTCTTCTTCTATTTCGGACCCAGACATAGGGCCCACCTCCTTTCACAATGTATTCTTCAAGGACCATCATAGTAAAGCAAAGCAAACTCTATTCGTGGCATGAGTTCTTCGGTTGAGAACTGCGGTCGTCGGATCCTTGCGGGTCGGTCTTTACTGTTCATTTTCTCTGGCGTCATTTTTCTTGCATCCTGCATAAGTTCAGTTCAGAACTGTCTGCAAGTATTAGTGTACAATAAAAGAAGAAGGTCTTTGCGAGACCTCCAGCTACGTAACATGAAAACTCAACACCTTGAAATCGGAGAAAATTGGTCCCCGAGTCTCTAAAATAGACATATACTTGCTTATTTTTCTCAACCAAATTCTATTGGTGGACTTCTGACTTTGTCAACGACGCACTTTGCAGGCAAATGGACAAATTTTCAGCTAAGTTCATTTAGAAGTTCGGAGATTCTAGCGAGTGCAGGCTCAAGATGGTTGGGGTCAGTTCCGAATCCAATTCGTAGATAACCGGGAACCTCAAAGTGTTCACCAGGGGAAATGAGCACACTCTTCTCTTTCATCAGACGGACCACCAGGTCGTATGAATCAAGACCTGTGTTCTGTTTAACGAAACAAATTGCCGCAGCATCAGGTGGAACGTACTCGAGAACATCCGAATGAGAATCTAGCCACCTCTTCATAATACCCCAATTATTTCGAACGACTTCACGGGTGCGTGCCTCTATCTTAGCTTGTACTTTAGGATTGAGTGCGAGAGTAGCCATCCAGTCACTTGCAGTAGAGGGACAGATAGTTGTATAATCAGAATACGTCCAGAGTTCTTTTGCTACTTGTTTGGTAGGACATACTGCCCATCCTACCCTGAGACCAGGGAGACCATATGCTTTCGAAAGGCTGGATGTGATGAGAGCCTTATCGTAGATGCCATGAATTGAAGGAGCCTTTTCAGGTTGGATCTCTGCTCCTCGATAGATCTCATCAGCAACAAGCCAGGCATCATTTTCTTCTGCAATATCTGCAATTGCCTTTAGGTCACTTGCACTGACGATTGCACCAGTTGGGTTGTTGGGATTGCAAATTGCAATAGCTCCTGTCTTCTTGGTCACTATTGATTTCAGCTGCTCGATGTCTGGAGCCCATTTTCCTTCAGTCATTCGGAGATTGAATTTCTTGATGTCGACTCCCATATTTCTCCAGATGCCGCCAATCTGCATGTAGTTTGGCACCATGAAAACAAACTCACGCTTATCGGGATGTTCCTGAAACAGCCACCAACTAACAAGAAAGTTAGCCTCCGCACCACCGTTGGTAACCATGATATGATCTGCGGTAGTGCTAGGATAGTAATGAGAGATTGCTTCGCGTAAGGGAATCGTACCATTGGTCTGAGAGTAACCCAACTGCATATCTAGAAGATGTTCTTTCAGTTCGGGCGTATCGAGAAGTTCTTTGATCCTCAGTGGTTCAACACCACTCTCACTCAGATTGAACTCAACACCATGTTCGTTTTCAGATTGCATTCTCTCAAGTTCGAAGGGTTTCAGTTTCATATTGGGATGCTCCAGTAATCGACGAAAGGGGGATGCAAAGGCACTATATGAAATCTACCCTATGTGCTACTTGGACTCGTCTGGTGCGGATTCCTCAGAGGCGAGAATGGGGATAACATAGGTCTGAATGTACCCAGTGTCAGCATCGTATGATGAACGTCTCAGAGAGCTTGCAAACATGCGGTCCAAGGGAACATCATCATATGAACAAGTGAGAATATTGAGCTGAGCTCCTGTTTGAGTAATGTAGAGCGTCGCGGTCTCTACTGTACCTGACCGCTCGAGTCTGCCTATGCCTTCCATGATTTCTTCTGCCAGCTCCACAGCAGCGGTATACATGGCATCCTTCTCAGGGGATGACCTCATGTCCTGAATCATGAAATCCATGATTCGAGAATCGACATTTACCTCCATAGCCTTGAGTATTGCACAGATAGTATAAAACCCCCGAGAAAAATAGAAAAACGAAACATAATGGTTAACTAACAGCTGCACAGAGCAATGACAAAGTTGGATGTATCTTAGATGATTTCAAGAGCAAAGTTGGTATTGCCGTATATAGTATGGTCAGTCAACACATCAACAAGGGGTTCTCGACACGTACCTGGCCCCAAGGAGTTGCTCCAGTGCCGTTTCTGGAGGGACAACACTCCTGTGTCCAAGTTTGTCCAACTAAAAATGAACGGTGTGAGAGGCACCCGTGTTGGCAGGCACACGGGCACCCCTCTTGTAAGTTAGAATCGCTTTGGCTGATGCGACGACCTCTACCCTCTGTTGTAGAGATAGGCATAAGCCAATGCTTCAGTACTCTGGTACTTGTTAGCGCGTTTTAGCTTCCTCTTCTCATTCTTTGCAAGTGCCATTACACTTCACCTCCGCTTTCTCCAGCATGGTCGTAGTACAGGGAATCAAGCGTGTTGAGTCCCGGATTTCCTTTCCCTAACTTTCTGAGGGACTTGTTGTTTGATGGATCATCAGCCATTTTTCCTGCAACTCCTCGCCAACGCATCACAGCTTTTGTGAGCCGTAATTAGTAAGCAAGTAA
Source organism: Candidatus Thorarchaeota archaeon (assembly GCA_004524565.1). GTDB lineage: Archaea > Asgardarchaeota > Thorarchaeia > Thorarchaeales > Thorarchaeaceae > SMTZ1-45. The sequence goes on along the minus strand of SDNZ01000045.1, from coordinate 618 downwards.
TATGTAATACTATTACAAATATAAGTATTACTTTAACAAGCTTATGAACGAATAACTGATTATAGAATCAACTAAATAGGAAGAGAGAGAAGAATTGGGAAAAGGAATAACAAAAGGTGAATGAGATGAATGAGGGTAGAAGGTTGATAATTGCAATTGTACTGGTTATTCCACTACTGCTGATGTTTCTCATATTTGCAGCACCATACTACGAAACTTTGACGATTGACGGAAAACGTGTTTTTATGTTGGCGTTTCAGCTTGTATTCTTATTCACATTAGGCAGTCTTGTGCAGCGTTGGCTTGAAGGTAGACAAAAAGTAAAGGGTGACACTAAAGTGAAAGAGTAAAGATGCTCATGAATCACTCTAGTCTACCATGGTGGATGTGGTGGATCAGCATGAAGTAAACTTGCAGATTATAATGGAAAAAAGAAATAGGAGGCCCTCAATGGGCCTAGAATTTGTTAGAAGTCGCCTTCTTCTTCGACCGTCTTCTTCACACCAGTACAGATTGAACTATAGTTAGTAAGTTTCCATTGTCCAGCACTATTCTTCGTAAGTTGCACTGGAGTAGGTAGGTCCTTGCCACCACTCTGGATGAATATCTTGAGACCCT
>SDNZ01000044.1 GCA_004524565.1 Candidatus Thorarchaeota archaeon | reverse complement strand
TTGCTCTTGCTTGTGGAGGGCTGATGGGAGTAATGGAAGCTGCTTGCAAGGGTGCAAAGAAACACAATGGGGTCACAATTGGAATCCTGCCTTCTGATAGGAAAGAGGATGCAAATCAGTATGTTGATTATGCAATACCAACAGGCCTCGGTTATACTCGTAATTTCATTGTAGCAAAAACAGGAGATGCAGTCATTGCCATTGATGGCTCTGCAGGTACATTAAGTGAAATAGCTATAGCATGGTTTTCAGACAAGCCCATTGTAGCCATAGTTAATTCAGGTGGATGGGCTGCGAAATTAGCAGGTACACAAATTGACACTAGAAGAGCGGATGTAGTTTTTTCTGCTGAAACACCTAAAGAAGCGCTTGATATAATATTCAAAGAACTTGATTGGGAGTAGATGGGTCTTGGAGCTAATTCGCTCAATCCTAGAGGGAAAAAATGACTTATCGAAAGATGATATTTGGCAACTCTCAGGAATGATACAAGATCATTATAGACAGACCCCCAATGTGATAGATCTCCAGACCGAAGATGTCATTTTTGTGGGAGACCTTCATGGAGAACTAGAATGTGCTCAAGCTGTTCAAAGGCTTGTACAGAAATACAAGAAACATCATTTCGTTTTTCTTGGAGATTATGCTGATAGAGGACCAAAGCAAATAGAAACATTCAATCTTGTTATGGCACTGACCTTAGCAAATCCAAACAGAGTAACAATGATTCGCGGGAACCATGAATCAGACCATATAGCTGTCAAGTACGGATTTTACAATGAAGTAGCAAGAGTTCATTCATTTGAAGTTTTCAAGCATTATTCACGCGTATTCGAAGTTCTCCCAATTGCAGTGTATAAAGAAGGGAGCTACTTTGGTTGTCATGGCGGTATTCCAGAAGGGGTCTCATCAATCCAAGAAATTCAATCAAAAAACCGTCGGAATCCAGATTTTCCAGACGATATTATATTCCAAATTGTGTGGAATGACCCACGAGAGAAGGATTATGCATTCAGACCGAATTCTAGAGGACAACAGGCACGCTATTTTGGAAAAGTAGCTTTTACAAAATTCATGGATGACATCGATGCACAGATAATGTTCAGAGCTCATGAAGTATTTCCAGATGGGTATCAAACCTTTTTTGATGGTAGGTTAGTGAGTGTTTTTAGTGCAACTTATGGTACTCGAGTAAAACCAAAGGTAGTTAGATTATGCAAAGACCTAAGGATTGAACCTCTTGATTTACTAGACGCAGAGGAAAGAGCATATGAGCATTTCAGAGATAATCCAGTGAGGAACAATTCTGATGATTGAAGACGAAACATATCCTCCTGAGAACTCAGAGTTATATTTTCCTTCTAAGCAGCGAGTCGATACGACAATATTAGTGATATGTGTAATTCATGTTCTTATGGGGATTATAGCGACTCCACTTGTGATTCTCTTATTTTCTTCCGGAATTTTGCAGACGCAATTGCTAGTCGCTATTCTGATATTAATTGAAGGAGCGATTCTAATAATCTCGATTCCGTTATACTTCATTCTTGCTTGGGCAATATGGAAACGCATGATTTGGGTTTGGAAAACTGCAGTTTTGGTTAATGGTATATTCCTACTCCTGAATTTGTTTGGGCAAATTATTCTTCTAACTTTACTAAACATCATACTGATATTTTCCCTCTACAGTCCTGAAGTTAGAAGAGAATTGACCGAGAATTAATGTCAGCAATCAAATCAATCTGATACAAAGATATAAGTCGAATTTCATTCAAATTTATTTGAGGCGGATGATTGTCAGAACAAATGGATGATGCTGAGAGGTGGGAACCAGATGCATCAGAAATCAATAGAATGGATAGAGCAGTTTTTGTTATTTCATTTATTCATATGATAGCTGGAATTCTTAGTCTAGCAAATCTTCCATTTATTCTCTATTATGGTTTCATTGAAGCACCATTAGTGATAATGATAATTAAAATCATATTTGCAGTTACAGCGACAATTCTAGCTCCGCTAATGATTATTTTGGGATTTGCAGTTTCCATTCTCCATCCACGTGTATGGAAAATAGCTGTAGTAGCAAATATCCTGGGAATTTTCGTGAATATAGGAACACCAAGTGGAATACTAAATTTAATCTTAGTTTATGCGCTCCTTAGAAACGATGTAAAAGAAGCTCTGCTACCTTTTGATACAACAAGTTAGAAATTAACTATTCATTCAGATCTTGGTAATTTACTCGGTAGTACAAACATCGTCAATGAGGCAAGTTATTAAGAAGATAGAGGCGACAACGTAAAATACAGGATAGACTGGATAGAGTTGACCCCCCATGCCTAAGGTTGCTGTTGTTAAGACTTCCTCAAAAACTATTAATGAAGACATTGCACGAGTAATGGATCTTGCAGATTATGACAAATTCGTATCTAAAGATGTAGCAACAAGTATCAAACTCAATCTATCATGGAGTAAGCTATATCCCGCTTGTTCAACAAATCCATATATCTTCGATGGACTTCTCAAGAAGCTTATTGCAGATGGATTTGATAATAGGAGGATACAGGCTGTTGAAAACGAGACTGTCGTCACCAATATCTATGCAGGAGTTAAGAACAATAACTGGTGGCCGGTAATCAAGAAACACAAGATCAAATTCCTCCCATTGATCAACGCAACATATGTAGATGTGGATCTGCCACAGAAGACTTTGGTCCTAGAAGACATATTCGGAGAAACAATAGCACCAAAGGAAATCTTTGGAACTAACATCATTCACCTTCCGACAATCAAAACCCATGGCCACACTCAAATGACTGGAGCACTAAAGGATAGTTTTGGACTCTATCTAACAAAGAATAGACACCTGGCACACCTGAAAATCCATGAGGTTCTTGTAGACCTACTTCTCATGCAACAGACAATTTCACACTCTGAATTTGTTTTGACAGATGGTACGATTGTTGGTGATGGTGCAGGACCGAGAACAATGATACCCAGGGTTGGTAATGTCCTTATTGCTACCTCAGACATGGTAGCTGCAGATACGGTCCAAACACGATTAATGGGAATAGATCAACAATTGGTTTACAAATTGCAGATAGCAAATAAGTTGGGTCTCGGAGAGTCCGATCCGAACAAGATTGACATCGAAGGAGATTTCGAGTCTTGGGAAGACCTACCGAATTTCCATCTAAGCACAGGTAAAAGTCCTGTGATCACTTGGAATCGTGGATTCCTAAAATTCCCAGGAATGGAAACATTATTGTTTAGGTCACCTCTAATGTGGCTCCCAACTCAATTAAGTGGGTTGTATCATGACGGAATTTGGCTCCCCTTAAAAGGCAAGAAATGGGTCAAGTGGTTCCTCGAAGAAACTGAATGGGGTGCACTTTGGGATTCTTATTCAGAAAAATAGGAGCGAAATAAATGGCTGGCAAGGATTATCTAAAATTATTGAGACCCGCTCAGTGGTACAAAAATGCGTTAGTGTTTCTTGCAATTGTATTCTATGAAACTCCGTTGGAACGTCCTTGGCCAGTAGGATATATACCAGCTATTCTCGATATGTCAAAATTCTACATATTTCATCTACCCCTGATTTTAGGTTTCCTCGCATTCTGTGCAGTTTCAAGTGCAACCTATATTGTTAATGATATCCAAGATTTAGAAGCAGATTCAATACATCCGGAGAAAAGGAATAGACCGCTTCCTGCTGGAACTGTTACTCGATCATCTGCATTGGGATTAGCTTTACTGCTTCTCATAATCGGACTTTCTACTTCACTGCTACTCAACTGGATGTTTTTCATTCTAGTTATTCTGTACATTATTAATTCTCAATTATATAATGCATACCTAAGAAAGTGGGCTATTGTCGATGTAGCAACCATTGGAATTGGTTTTATTTTGAGAGCCATATCAGGTGCAGTATTAATACAAGCTCCATTCACATCATGGCTTGTAATTGGAGTCTTCTTCTTTGCTCTTGTACTTGGATTTGGTAAACGAAAGAATGAACTTCAATACCTAGGAAATGAAGCAGCATCCCATAAACCAGTATTCGTTCAATACACAGACGTCATTCTTGATCATGGAATCAGTATGTCTGCAACATGGTTCGTATTCTTCTATACCATGTACTGCTACAACGTGTTTGGGGACAACTTTGAATCACAGCCAGTATTGTTGACAGTTCCAATATTGGCAGGTCTGATTCTCAGGTATGTCTATCTGATTCATAGCGGAAGTCCAGTTGGTAGGAAACCGCACCTTGCATTCAAAGACAAGGGAATTCTAATAGGCGGCATCCTTTTTGTGATCACACTAGCATGGACTTTGTTCTTTTGGACACTAGTTCTTGATTTCGTAGGTGGGATTTTCCAAACATTGCTACCATAGGTGTACAAGATGAATAAACGATTGTCAGCGTTCGATTTACATATGCACACCTATCACAGTAAGGATGGTTTCCAGAGTCCGTATAACTTATTCAAGATGATGAAGAAGAAAGGTCTCCGAGGTGTCGCTCCAACAGAACATTGGAGAGCTGCAACCCTCAAAGTGATTGAAAGAGATGGCAGATTTATCCTTCCAGCTTGCGAGTACAAATCAACGGACTATGGTGAAGTGATAGGGCTCTTCATCACAGACCATATTGAGAATAGAACCTTTGAGGAGATATGTGAAGATGTACATGCTCAGAATGGTCTTGTAATCTTACCACATCCGCGAGACCCTCTAAGAAAACAAACTGCACTCAGAAGAGGACTTCCAGACGAGATAATCAAGAAACATGTCGATCTCATTGAGGGAATCAATTCACGATGTTTCATTCAGTATTTCAATACAAGAGCCCAGAGGTTAGCAAAACGATTGGGAAAGCCAATGACTGCTGGTAGTGATGGTCATTCACCTCTTGAAATGGGTCATGCTAAGACTTGGTTACAAGATATCAAAACAGCAGATGACATCTACAAAGAGCTAAAAGCCGGGAGAACTCAAATCACAGGATATCCGTCAATTTTCTTCTGGCATTTTCCAACAATGTTCTGGCAACGAATAAGGAGAATCGCTTACGATGCCTGGTGAAGATAACAGTAGAACGATGGGTGGTTCTTTCATTAGCCCAAGAAACATTGCAATATTCATCGTCATCAGCATGATTGTGTTTGGATTGGTTGGAGTATATGGAGACCCAGTATTAGTGTTTCAAGCTCTAAGTGCAATCCCATGGTATTGGGTCCTACCCGTTATGATGACACTGTCATTTCTGAACTACATATTTCGTTACTTCAAGTGGCAGTACTTTCTCAAAAGAATTGATGTCAATCTAAGTCATCGGGACAGTTTCAGCATCTTCCTTGCTGGATTCACATTGACAACAACTCCTGGAAAAATCGGTGAGGCTGTCAAAGGATATTTCGTTCAAGCACTCGATGGAACACCAGTTGTAAAAACAATACCAATTGTTGTTTCAGAACGAGTTACAGACCTTCTAGCAATGGTCATGCTGGCTCTAGTTGGATTTACTCTCGGTGTAAACACTGGTGATCAACTACTCACAGTTCTCATTCTAGGTGGTGCGGTTCTTGGGGGAGCCATAGTTCTTGGATCAAAGACATTCTATCAGAAGATACTCGCAAAATTGACTTCAATGGGACCACTAAAGAGATTCCAAGATAGTTGCGATGTATTAGAAGATACTATGACCAAAACTCTTAGTCCAAAACCAATGCTTTTTAGTACCGTCATCAGTGTTCCGGGTTGGTTTATGGAATGCCTTGAGCTCTGGTTACTACTAGCTATCCTAACAGGTCAACCGCTAACACTCTCATTACTACTCATTTCCACATTTGTGCATGCTACAGCTTCCATTATTGGTGCAGTATCATTCTTACCTGGTGGTGTAGGCACATACGAAGCTACATCTGTAGCCCTCATTTCGATAATACTTCTTGTCGGAAGCACGATAGCAAGTGCAGCTACAATCCTGATTCGCGTCATGACGCTCTGGTTTAGCGTTATTGTTGGATTCATATCTATGGCTGTTGTAACTCGTCGAGCTGGACAGGTGGGAAAGGAAACACAGCAAGCTTAAAACTAACTTGAATCCCAGCCTCCTCCGTGAGTACCTATGATGGAATCACTAGAAACGGCCATTGGAAATGCAGAAGAAGTAGTAACAGCTGACGAAGTAAAGAATATTCTCAAGGACAAACCAAACTTCAACTTCTATTATGGAACAGCTCCTACTGGTCCGTTTCACTTTGCTTACATGATACCACTCAATAAACTGATTGAGCTAGCCAAGCTGGGTGGAAAGGGAACCATCCTATTGGCGGACTATCACGCACATCTAGATGACCAGAAGACATCCTTTGAAGATATGGAAATCCGCTCAAAGTATTATGAGGAATGCATCAGAGGAGTCTTCGGAAAAGATGCAAAACTCATGAATTTTCTCAGAGGGTCAACATATCAAAACAAACCTGACTATGTCGAAGATCTTTTCAAGATTGCCGCAAAAGTCACAACCAAGCGAGCTCTACGAGCAGCAAGTGAGGTTGTTCGAATGAGTGGTGATGCTAAGGTCTCAGGACTCATGTATCCACTCCTCCAAATTCTAGATGTGAAGTATCTGGATGCAGACATTACAGTAGGTGGTATCGATCAACGGAATATCTACATGCTAGGTAGGGAACTGCTTGAAAGTGTTGGTTTTCATAAGAGTACGTATATTTTCATGCCGCTCCTACCTTCACTAAAGGGAGGAGGAAGTAAGATGTCTGCTAGTGATCCTGCGTCACACATTCGTGTTACTGATAGTGAGAAGGACATCAAATCAACTATCAAGAAAGCATATTGTCCTGCAGGAGATTTGGAGCAAAATCCAATAACAAGCACAATGAGGTACATTATTTTTCCGCGTTACGAGAATATTGTGATTAAGCGTAGTGAGAAATTTGGAGGCGACCTCGAATTCACGTCTATCGATGAGTTTGAGAAGAATTATGCAGAAAATAAACTGCATCCGATGGATGTAAAGCAAGCAGTTAGTGACTACCTAATCAAATTACTAGAACCTGTTCGTAAATATTTTGAGAGGCACGCAGATATTCTCTCTGCTGTCGAAAAAACATTCGAATAAAGAGAGGATCGTAGGCAATCCTGTAACTAGCGGGTAATCTGATAGCTCTTGACAAGTTCCAGCATTTCTCGTGCACTCTTCTTCTTCTCGAAGTGAGTGCGAACTGGTTCTACCATCTTGTCAAGATATGTAATCATAGTGTTTTTCAAATCAAGTGGATGAAGATCTCCAGATACATATGCCTTTGTCAGTTCTTCATGATTAAGGAAATCAATATCACCACCAAACTTTGACTTCCTTTCAACAGTGACGCAATCAAAACCACGAAACACAATCTCCTTTGCGTAATCAAGCAGAGGGTTGCCATCAGCTACCTTTGGAGGACAGAATGCTGCCATGACCTTATTTCGGATCTGGTCAATATCATCATGAACAAAGATACTTGATTCAGGTTTACTCTTACTCATTTTAGATGAAATCTGAACATCAAAACCTGCTTCCTCATCAAATCCCTCAGGTTCAACTGCGCCTTCAAGATTCATGAGCATATGATGACTGATTACGACTGGTTTCCACCATCCCAGCTTGGGTCCTACTTCCCTAGCGAGAATATTGGCTCTACGCTGATCTAATCCAAGTTGTGTGATATCAGCTTCCAAATGGAAAATGTCTGCAACCTGCATCATTGGGTAGAAATACTGTGCAACTTCTTTCATCTCGCCTTCTCTTCGACCCATGATTGTAAGAGCGCGCGTTGCTCTTGCTACAGTCGTATTCTTAGCAATTTTCACTACGCGAGACCAGTATTCAATCGAATCCATTGCTTCTGAAGCCCAAAGGAATTCCACCTTGTCAGTAGGAACACCAGCAGCTTTCCACACCTCAATGAAATATTCACCAACTTGCCTTATCTTCTCTAGGTCTCCTTCCATCTTGTTGTTAATCCAAGCAAACCAATCTGCAAGCCAAATCTTGAATTTGATTCCTGCTTTAATTAGATCATTCAACAGAAGAGGTCTATACACACCAAATGGAAGATGAGCCAACCCTGAGGGCTCAAATCCGTCATAGGCAATCGGATTCTTCTTCTCTTCCAAGAGCTTCTTCAGCTCAGGCATTGTGACTACTTCTTCGCCAACTCCAGCGATAAGCTTGATTCGTTCATCGAGGTCCATAGTTGTCGTTAGGAACCTCTAATCAATTAACTTTTCTCCACAAGCCTTCGAAAAGAAAATGAACCCAGCTGGAGAGATTCCAGCTGGTCTTTTTTCCTACTCTAGGTCAATACCAAGACTATCAAGGAGAGCGTCCAGGTCTGCTTTTGAAAGACTCTTTGCCTCTTGGATGATGATATCAATCTCTTCGCTAGCCATTCCCTTCTTGAGAAGTTTCTTTCGCAGGTCCTCTAGCTCACCTGGGAGGTCTGAAAGTGGAATATCCTCTTTTGTTGGAACTTCTTTTACGGGTCCTGCCAAGACATCAGCTCTACGAGCTCTTTCTTGATCAATGACCTCTTTCAGAAAACCAGGTCTTTCACTAGCCTTCATTCGAGCAAGGTCTGCTCTGAATGCTTCGATTTCTTCATCGCCGAGTCCAGTGATTGAAGCTAGTTCCTCAAGAAGGTCATTAACTTCAGGCACTGTAGTAACGATTGGTTCAGGTGCTATATCTTCAAGAGGCTTCTGGAGTTTCATGGGTTTCAAGTCCTCGTTCACAATGACCATAGCAATTTCTTGTCTAGTGGACACCTTTGGAGGCTTGGGAACACGACCTTTTCGTAGAACTCTAATCATTCGATTCAGCGCACGGATTAGCACAGGTATACTCCAAATTCGAACATAACCTACAATCAAAAGAGCAACAATTAGTAGACCAAAGCCTCCTCCGATTGTGAGTTGTTGCTGGAACTGCTGTGCTGGTGATACATCTGATTGAATCCTAAACTCAATAGACTGAGCATCATAACCTTCCTTCTCAAGAAGAACGGTAATATAGAGAGTTTTACCTTCGTCTGCTCTGAATAGGAACGTATATACTCCATCAATTTCGGTCATTAGATTGTCATAGTAGAATAGGCTAACATTGGAATATTCGAGAGTGAATGTTGCTCCACTAATTCCAATGTTATGGTCAAGATCCATGAATGTCATCTCAAGATTGAAGCTAGCTCCCGGTTGAGTTAGTATAGTCAGATTCGAAACAATAAGATTGGTTCTCACGGTTCGAACTGTAATCTCAAGAGGTATTGGAGAAATGACGTACTTTGATGTACTGAAGTAGATATCAAAATAATATGTTCCATAGGGAAGATTTCCACTTACGGTTAATTGGTACTCACCAGTCTCCAATAATTCTAACTCGATATCGCCTAATTGTGGTGAGCTAGCTATCCCGATTATATCAGTGATTTGTGACCCATCTAAATCATTGATTACTTCGTATGTGATTTGGATTGTATCATTGATAGGCGATGAATAGTCACTCACACCAATAATGGTTGCAGGTGTTGCATAGATTTCGATCTTTGCGGTAACGGTCCTACTTGTGTAATTTAGCAAATTGAAACGCACTACCAAATCATAAAGACCAGGAGTGGTCAATGTGATATCGACAGTAAAGACGTAGGTACCGTTGCCTAAATCTTGTGGTGCATCAAGATCCCCACCATCCCAAGTTCCCTCAACATTGGCCCCTAGAATACCAGTGAGATGCTGTGTATCAGTGTAGTAGAAACTATAGTAGAGAGTATCACCGTAGTAACCACTCTGCAAAGATTGAAATTCTTGGACACTTGCATCAGTTGGAATAGGTAGAATAGTTACAATAATCGATTTTAATGCAGTGGCATAACCAGATTTTGTTGCAGTTATTCGTAAGTAGATAGACTGAGCAGATAGAGAACTGATATCTATAGTAACACTATAAGTATGGTTCGCTTCCTCTGTCAAGATGCCAGTTAGACTTCCGAGTGTGTATGTCACATTCGCCCCTGCAACAAGTGCATTATAGTATGTGTCATTATATATTGCAAGAATAGTAACAACATCCCCAAAGTAAGCTGTAATCAAAGTAGACCCTTGACCTACTTTGAGTTCAGTATAGATTGGGACTATTCTGATATCAATCGAGGTTTCTAAGAATGCATGATTTACTTCAACAGCTCGGATGGTGAGTGGATATTGACCAATCGCAAATCCTGTTACAGGGAGAACTGCATCAAAAATGCCGCTACCCGAATGAGTCATCGGATAGACGGTACCATTGAACTCCATTGTGACAGTTGCAGTTGTTACTGGACCTCCTAGAATTGTGTCATTGAGATAGACCTGTACTCCTATAGATGTCTCAACTACGACTTCGTATACAGAAACATCTGGAATGATTTGTCCAATTGCTTTTGTTACCACGAGAGTGAATGATATCTGCCGTTGTTGATAGAATTCTTTTGTCACAGTAATCTGCGGTTTAAATATGCCAAAGTCTGTATCCGACGAATCTAGAATTAGTCTATAGTAACCATTTGGAAGTTCTGAGAACAGGTACTGCATTCCATCCCAGAGGAGTGTTGCATTCATACCAGTGACTGGAGTGTTATAGTATGGTTCTCTAACTTGAAAAGTAATGTTAACCAACTGTCCCCAATCTGCGTAGTATGCTGTCTTTTCTAGATAAATTTCCACAGTAGCGGCTCCAGGTTGGATTGCTACCGTAACAATTGCAGTTTCATAGAATGCCAACTCACTCCAAACCTGAAATTCGTACCGCTCAGCCAGTAACCCAGCAGTTTGAATCGTGAGCCTATAAGTGCCATCACCTAGGTCTTCTATACCATGGCTAGTTCCGAATAGCACAGTCCAGTTTGTCTGAATCAACGCTCCTTCAATAGAGGCATCGTGATCAAAGTCACGAAATGTGAGTAGAATCTCTATTGGCACTCCAACTGCAGTGGAACCTGCCGCTGGTGCTTCAGCGATAAGAGAAGTCTGAATTTCTTTGATTAAAGCAGGCACGTCGAGAGTAGTTCTCGAAGAATAAAATGGTGAGCCAGATTTACTCATTGTGATGTCAAAATAGACAACACCTGTATCACCAAAGATTGTAGTATTGATAATTATTCTATAGACTCCAGAACCATCTCGAATCAAAGTGTATTCTGGAACTGTCCAATTTCCACTAGTGATGAGAAATGTGGCATCATCAATACCTGTGCCAGTGAGGTAGTCGATATAACTCAGTTCCATGGTGATATTATCATAATAGGGAGTATCCTCAACGAGTGGGAAGAGAATCTGAGTCTGACGTTCCACTGTTGAAACAGATGTTGTTGTACTGCGAGGTGCGTAGTACGGTACTCCAGTGCTTCTATCAATAGCTAATTGAATTTGATGACCGGTTTCAAGTGCACCAGCGTTGATCAGAGTCGAGTTGAAGATTATTTCATAGTAGTTCGCATACTCATTTAGGATGTATTGTCCATCTGTAATAACGATCTGAGTTGGACCATGACTAAGAACGATGTGAGCTTTTGTAATTACAATCTTAGTTCCAAGAACAAAGTCAGAATACTTGAATTTGAAGATGACATTCTCTAAGAAAGCTACATCTCCTGGGGTTTGAGTAATTAGAATCTGAGTGGTTCTCTGAGTCACTCGTGCAATTACATCAATACTTCCTGGAAGGAAGTAAGGAGCGCCAGTAAAACTGATAGCAATATGCAAAGAATAAACTCCAGGATCTCCGAGAGCTACCGTACTAACTTCAATCAAGTATTGACCATCAACAAGGTAGGTAATCCAATAGTTAGTATTCAGAACAAGTCCAGTACTTCCATTTCCTGTCACAACCATATTTGCACCAGCTATTCCATTACCAGTGCTATCATCAGTGTAAGTTACAATGAAACTAACATTACCTTGATATGGTGCAGGATCCGGACTATCGTATCCTACCTGAGTGGACCGCTTCAGAATCGATATGTCGAAGATCTCCACATCTCCAGCGTAATTAGGATTAGAATGGACTATCGTTGCTGTTATTACATAAAGACCATCAGAAGCAAATGCTGTTGTATTCAGTGTGACAATGAAATGACCTTCAGGACTATAAACGACCGTATAGTATACTGCTCCAACATCCAGTGTAAGTGTACCGGTCATTCCAACTGTTGTTCCATCGATAATGTCTGTGAAGACAAACTCAATGGTGACATTATTACCCCATTGACTTGGAGCAAAGGACAAGTGCGAGAGCTGTGTTGTCCGTAGAATCACATTCACCGAGAAGAGTTGATTGCTTACTGAATAGTAGAATGGAGCTCCAACCCAAGTTACATTGAGATGCAGATTGTGTATACCAATGCTTCCTAGTGAAGCAGTATCGATATACAATGTAAACTCCTTTGTTCCTGCATTATAGATGTAGGAATATGAAACTCCAATATCATTCAAGGTGACTGTGAGTTGACCACTTTCTGCAATCTTGATAGATGTTAAAGTATCAACGAAACTGAAACGTACCTCAGCATCCTCACCATAAGCAGTAGAGCTGATAGGTCCAAACTCAATATACGTTGGTCTATCCAGTACGATAAGGGTAACAACCATTGTTCCATTCTCATAGAGAGGAGCAATCCCCTTCTCCCACATGAAATCAAATCGGAATCGGAATGAATCAGTACTTGAGAATAGTGAACTATCTACAGAGAAGACATAGGTTCCAGGTTTGGTTCCAGATTCATAGAATGTGAAATCACTTTGAGTCACAGAATGTCCAGTATCAAGTGCTGTTATGAGTAGACTCACATGATTTCCTGAGGAATTGGTAATTCTCTGAGTACCAACAACGTCCCAATAGACAATAGTAAAATTGAATGTATCCAAATAGTATGTTGCCGTAGGAGCAAGCTCAAGATACAAGTCAGTGTCTGTACCAGTAATCCGAACCTGAGTATCAATAGTTTGACTGTAGAATTTATCTACAGCTCCAATCCATTCGATGAAGATACTAATATTCTTCCAACCAATACTACCCCATTGAAGGCTATCAATAGTAATGTTGTAGTGGCCAAGACCTAGGGAGGATACACTGCTTGTGTAAACTAATCCTGGGACTTCTGGAGTTGTGACAGTAACTCTTACCTCTGAAGTTCCATTACCAATACCAACTCTTAGATCAGTGTCTTGGTAGAATACAAGAATTGAGATTGTTCCACCAATTGGTACTTGACCAATTGGTTGATCTAATACAAACAGAGTGTTTCGTTTTCGAATCTCGATACCAATGTCAAAATCATGAGTTTGGTAATTGGTTAGAATCACATCAAAAATAACAGTGATTTTGTCCCCTGGATCCGTCAAAGGATCATCTGATTCTGTAAATATTGTAATATTGTAAACTCCAGCAGCACCTTCGATAACTGTGTAATTATTTTCACCCAAAGAGTGGAATGAGGTCCAATTACAGGTGATAGATGATGCGGCTCCAGTAATAGGAGTGCCGTGATCTGTATCTGTCCAAGTTAAGAGAAATGATCCTGTCTCACCGAGAGGGATAGAGAGCTCATTTGCTGTGTATGTGATTGAGTTGTAAATCTCTCTGACTTCTACATACATAATCATGCTCTGAGGTTCGACAAATGATTCAGACGCATAGATATTGACAGGATATGTGGCAATTGCAATACCAGACATATCAAGCGATATTTCGAATTGTCCCAATCCGAGCGGAGTGACTGTGTAGGGATTGGACCAATCACACCACACATTACCACTGGGGATACCTGTTCCATTCACGTTTTTGAATAAAACTGTGAAGCTCTGGTCGTCACCAACTGGACCTTCAATTCCGGGATAATCAGGTGAAGTAAGTGATGCTGCATAATTAAGATTGATTGTTAAGCTAGTAGAATCGGGGTCGAAACTTGGATGAGTCCAATCGAAATCAATAAAGTACTGCCCTTTTCCTGGCAGAGTAGAGGTATCGATAACTTTTGTATACTGTCCATTTCCGCTATCATCAAAGACATCAGTAGTACCATTATTCCAATCAAGAATCATTGTACCACCAGGTACTAAGACTGAGCTATCAGTATCTTCAACTTCGAGGATGATTAGAAGTAGGTCACCAAATGTAACATTGGTAATCATCGTACCAACGGCATCACTTGGATAGGTCAAATCAATGTTAGATGCATGCGTAATGCTGAACTGGCGTTTGAACAGACCAACTGAGGTCCATTCTCCATCTGCTCCGAAATTGTTTGTATTTGCTTGGACCATCCAATCTCCTGCAGGTGCTGAGCTACCATCCAACACGAAGTAGGATGTAGTTGCGTATCCAGCACTATCCACTGTAGTCTGGTATGTATTCCAGATACTACCATCGGGTTCATAGATTGTTATGTTGACAACAGAGTCTTCGAATTGTGAACCCACATTTACACGAACTCGAGATGTATCACCAGCTCGTAGATTGACATTTCTACTCCAACTAGGACCAGATGGATCCTCTAGTTCCAAGTCAGTAATCATGTTTGGTGAGTTACTCAAAATTCTCCAGTAACCATATCTACCAGGTTCACTAGTGATGTCATATGTTGTTACAGTTACCAATCCATCGCCAGGATTTCCTCCAGTCCAACCAGATGTTACATTGGTAGTGGGTGCTAGAGGCTCCCCAACAAAGTAGATATCCCGTTCAGTAGGTATAGTTTCTGTAAAGTAGTAGAAATTCGAGTATCCAGACGGAATATTCGCTCTGAAATACGAAGTGAATTGTGCATCAGTTCCATTTGTTATTGAGAAACGTTCACCAAATGATGTAGGACCAATCTCATAATGGCTTGATGTGTCCAAGCGTCGTGCTAGCATATTGATACTGACATGAAAATCAACGTATACAACATTATTGGGATTTGGTGTTGAGGGAATTGGAGTCCATGAGAAAGTCATAGGAACTGGATTAGCTGTCCATGGAGACCCTGGTATCTGAGTGATTGAACAGGTTCCACGGGATGCTCCATCACTTATTGTTAGACTATTCATTTCCAAAGTAATCTCACTTGGATCAACGAGAGTTTTCAAGAATAATTCCACATTATCAAACCTAGCTCTAGGATGGATGTTAGGAGCATAACCAACACTTGCGAGTGATAGAAGACCAATCTCAGTAGTGATTGTGGTGTCACCTGGTAGGTTGAAGGTCGAAGGATCTACAAAGGTAAGTCCTGTGTTGTACCAAGTTTCTTCAGCACCAATATCCGAAAATACTTCACGCCATACATCAACACCTTCAATATTTGTATAAAGCCTAAAGGATCCTGTCATTCCATAGTGCTCATCATCTTGAGTGTCAGCCCAGTAATCCAAACGGAATGCGGACCAGACAACAGTACCACGAGTGACAGTTGTTGCTTGTCTGTAAGCTGCCCTATCGTTTGCATCATAGTAGTATGGTGCTCCACCACTATTAGTATTAATATCGACTTCGATACAATCATCATTCAATGCGTGGCCATCATCTCTCCATAAGATGGTAGGAGTGCTATATGATCCTACATTGCTTATCCCTGATGTCCATCCTGTTGTACCACCTTCAAAACCTGGATTTGTAATCCATGTGCGATTCTCAGTAAGACTAGTGATACTCACATCTGCTTGATAGGCTTCCCAACCAGTACCAGTAGGAATGTTTACTTGAACATTAGTAGTTCCACTTCCTGGAATATATGACATCTGCTGGTCATTGAAAATATTTGTACTGTTTCCATACTCACTTCCTACAAGTGGGTCACTGACACCAGTCCATTCTGTCCAACCTTGGTCGGTTAGAATGAATCTATGAAGCTCTTCATTAGGGCCTAGTTCAATGAATTCACCATTCCCAATATCTACCAACCTAGTATCAGAGATATTATCAGAAATTGGATGACCCACATTCGTCACAGCTCCTTGAGGTGTAACAAAGATTGGAGATAGCATCATAACAACAAGGAATGCTAATGGGAGTAATCTTCGTATGTTTTTCATTCTTCCATTCCTCCTATCTCATTGAGCAGCGCATCTATCTCCGCTCTGGTCAAGTTCTTTGCCTGTTCGACCATGAGGTCCGCCTCAGTTTCTTCAATGCCCATTTTCATCAATCTCTCCTTGAGGTGTTCAAGTTCTTCATCACTGAGCATCTCTTCAATGTCTTCTCCAGTTACACTGACATCTGCTTCTGCTTCAGCAAGTTCCTTGGCTCTACGGGCACGTTCCTGCTTGAGAACTTCGTTGATGAACCCAGCTCGCTCACTGGGTCTCATCTGGTCGAGGTCTCGACGTAGAGTGTCTACATCAGCTTCAGTTAAGCCCACGACGTATGCGAGCTGATCCAGCAAATCCTCTACATCCATTGCAGCGATATCAACTGTGGATATCGAAATATCATCGATCGTCTTTCTGATGTGGACTGGTTCAAGATCCTCATTCATCATTGCTAGGAGCATCTCACGACGAAGAGGCACATCAGCTGGAGATGGGATACGCCCTTTGCTTAGTGCAGCAATCATCCTTCGAATTATCCGCAATAACCTAGGTACAGAGAGAACTCTGAAGTATAGAGCCGCAAAAGCAGCAAGAGCTACGAAACCAATGGTGCTGTATTGGAATCCAGCAACAAGTGCTTCTTGTTCTGGGCTGAGTTCAGCATATATGTCAAATATTGCAGACTTACTTTGGTAATCGATTTTCTGGAACACAATTTCTAGTGAGTAGAATGCAAGATTCGGTGCTCTAAATGCTAAACTGTAAGTTCCATTACCCCAATCAATATCTTCCTCAGATACTCGTATGAGACCATCATCAAGTCTACTACTGGTGATCACAAAAATGTCAGCATCTTCGATTGCCACACCATGGTCAACATCTCTGTAGGTCACATTCACAAAGAAGGTTTCACCAACAAAGATTGTCTCAGGGATATTATGGGATATCACTTGAGTAGCAATCTCTCGAATTGTAAGTTGCACAATTAAATCTGTCCTGGAGTAATTCGCCCGTGATATTGATATTGTAATTTGGTAAGGGTTCTCACGATCTTGTAAAACTGGTGTGAGATTAGCCTCATCAGGTCCAAAGATATAGGACCCGTTACCCAAATTGGTTAGGACAACAGGAGCGAAGTCCCAAATTGCTGTAGCTAATCCATCGGTGATGAATCGGTTATTCATTGTATCTCTAAAAGTGAAAATCATTGAGTAATTATCATTGACAGCAAAAGTAGCTGCAATGGGTCCAGTGACTTGAGTAGGCACTGGTCTGCAGAGTAATTTAACTAGACCATAAGCAAAATGGTAATTATCCTTCCTGAATGAAATTGTGATATCATGAGGAACGCTTCCAGCATTTACTATAGATGTATTCAAAGTCAAACTATATGTTCCATTTGCATAATC
Source organism: Candidatus Thorarchaeota archaeon (assembly GCA_004524565.1). Taxonomy (GTDB): domain Archaea; phylum Asgardarchaeota; class Thorarchaeia; order Thorarchaeales; family Thorarchaeaceae; genus SMTZ1-45. The sequence goes on along the minus strand of SDNZ01000044.1, from coordinate 2,610 downwards.
TACCAATGAACCCCGATATTGTTCTAGTGTGTAGTTTGTAATTGCACCAGATATTCCAATGTCTGCATGAGTATCAGAGAATATGAAGTAGAAGGTAACAACTTCCCCGTAATAGGCAGAAATAGTTGCTTCAGATATCAGAATTTCTGTATCTATCTGCTGAACCTCTAACGTAAACTCAATCAGTGCTGGTGTGTATCCAGGCTTTACACTTGATATTGATACGGACCATTCTTGAACGCTCAGCACGCTGGTGTTTATCAAAGCACTATAATACCCAGGAATAATTGATTCTACTAAATTACCTGTGAATCCAGAAACACCCCAAGTGAGATTTGCTCCAGTAACAGGTAGTGATAGATCAGTATTTTCTAGAAAGACAGTTAGATTCGCAATATCTCTGTAATTCACACTCACTACACTATTGGATATTCGGATGAGATTAGTAGAGATTTCTGTAATCTCGATTGTAAGCTGAATGCTTGTACTACGGAAGTTTGTTGAGGAAGCTTGAACAAGAATCTGGTGACTTCCAACAGATGCACCAGTTACAATGAACTGCCCAACATATTTTCCGTCAACCACAGACCAACTTATTGAACCGGAGCCTCCAACCCAACTGTAGGTAATATAACCAACTTGTTCAATTGGTGAGCTGTTTGAATAAATCAGGTAATCAACTTCAAGTGTTATACTTTGACCATTGACTGCTGTTTGCGGATCAATTATTGCGCTAATAGTTGCAGGTATCTTATCGATACGAATCTGAAAGTCTCGCTGGCGATTCTCATAGTTTGTAAGAAATGATTGGACCCTTATAGTGTATTCTCCTGAATCAAGCCATGAGGTTGGTACAGTGCAATTGTAGAGACCAGGTAGTACCTCTATCATGTCAATATTAACAATGTCTAATGTCAAATTGACATATGAGCCAATAATGGCAGTTCCAGTTCGTAAATCAGTAACATTAGCCTGGAAATGTACTATATCACCCCAGACAGGATTGGTAGGTGAAAATATCAATTCTATCTGAACTGGGATGGCAGCCAGCAGTAAATCAACTTCAATTATTTGTGTGAGGTACAAAGCTTTCGTGGCATTGATATTAAATCGATAAAGCTCGGCATTCAATCCAGAAGTGTCAATGATCATTTGATAGACACCAGTATCAATTTCAGTAATCGAAAACCCACTTAGCGACCAATCGGTCATTACTGTCGCTCCAGTTATTCCAGTTCCGAATTCTATTGCTGTATAGGTAATATTTGCGTAAATCGTATCTCCAAGATAATATGTGACACCCTCAGGAAGTATGAAATTGAGAGTAGTAGATACAGGATTGACAACGATGTTGAAACCCACATTTGTGACATTCCGATAATAGGGACTTCCAGTCCATGTGAAATTGGCTCTAAAGAAATATCTACCAAGACCAGCCAGAGTGTTTGTATCAATGAGAATCGAGTAGGTACCATCCGTATTGTCGACTACCCAGTAGTCAAACACTGTATCATTCAGACATAGTAGGGTTATTCCCGCACTTGCAATTCCAGCTCCAGTAAGATAGTCACTATATCTGACGAGAGCGCTCATATTGAAGTAGTAATAACCAGGAGGTGTTTGAAGAACTGTTGCTTGGGTGAATCGTGCTATGATTGTGACTTCGGTAGATGAAGTTGCATTGTCATAGAATGGTGTAATATCACCCCAAACGAAAGTGAGGGATATCGGATAGTCATCTTGTAAATCAGAGACCAAGACAAGAGAATTGATTGATATCAGATAAATTCCGTTCGAACCTGAAATCGAATATTCTCCAATAGCAATTAGCGTTCCACCATTATGTGTCAAGATAAGGTTCGATTTGTCTAGTGGAATACCTGTGCTCTCAAGTTGGTCGGTTACAGTTATCTCAAAGGTCACATTAGATTGAAAGGGAGTGTTCAGTGGTGATTTTGAAACTGTGAGTGTAACAGGCCTTCGAGAAACTTCAATCGCAATATTACGAACTCTAGTCTGATAGTATGGACTTGAGGAGTATGATACAGTAATTGTGATTATGTACTGACCAAAGTTACCTAGAGCTGTTGTATTGATACGTACAGTGTAGCTGCCATCTGAGTTATCATCGAACCAGTAATTTACACCTATTTGGAGTACCTCATCTGATGTCAAACATGACGCGGATACCGTTGCTCCAGGAATTCCCAAAGCAGTAGAGTCGTCTGTGTAGTATACAACAATAACAGCTTCAGTCAGATATGGAGCTAATTCTGGAAGATCACTTGTAAGTTGCGTTCTTCGTGCAGTTAATGTAAGATAGAAAACATCACTTGCATCTGCACAATATCGTACACCATTGTAGATTATAGACACATTGACTGTAAATGCGCCTAATCCTGGGAATACGGATGTATCAAGATGAATTGTATATACTCCGGTTCCAAGATCATCGTATGTATAGAAGCCAGAAAGCCACGCGTCTAACTGCAGAGTGCCACCATTCATTCCTACAGACGTATAATCATCAAGATCACGATATGTGAAATTAAGGTGTAGTGTATTTTGATATTGAACCGGCGAGTAGGTTCCGTGAGTCAAATCGGTGTA